>JBDGYO010000302.1:0-6409 GCA_039584015.1 Gemmatimonadota bacterium
CACCTGCGGGCTGACAACCAGCCAGCAAGCCTACTGCTGGGGATATAACTACTACGGGCAAGTCGGGGACGGAACCACCACGAATGCCGGCACGCCCAGCGCCGTAACGACCGGGTTCGCTTTCTCCTCGATCAGTGCTGGCACCTACCATTCGTGTGGCGCCACCACGGCTGGGATCGTCTACTGCTGGGGGTACAACTTCTACGGCCAGTTGGGAGACGGAACCATTAATGACGCGACCACACCGGTCCCCGTTGCGGTCCCAGGAACGGTTACGGAAGTACACACCGGATACGGACACAGTTGCGCGCGGACGACGGCGAACGCCGTATACTGCTGGGGCTTCAACGGGAACGGCCAACTGGGCGACGGGACGACCATAGATCGGCTGAGCCCGACCCCGGTTGTGGGAGGCATAACCTTCCAGTCGGTTCGGGCGGGGGACCACCACACCTGTGGCATCAGCACGATTATCGGCAACGAGTACTGTTGGGGCGCGGGCTATAGCGGCCAGTTGGGTAATGGATCGAGCAGTCTTCAGACGTCACCCACACCCGTCTCCGGACCCAGCTTCCAGGTCCTGAGCCCTGGATCCCTTCACACCTGCGGTCTCAGCGGCGGCACGGCCTACTGCTCGGGTTCGAACCGATTCGGCCAGGTGGGCAACGGAACCAAGACCGAGGATGAGCTTCTGCCGATCCTGGCTGGGGTCGGACTGGGTTACCAGCAGATCTCCGCCGGGAACGGGTTCACCTGCGGCGTGGCGACTGGCGGTGCCCTGTACTGCTGGGGCGAGAATAGCGAGGGCACGCTCGGCGTGGGCTACCGCAGCATCGAGACCACACCCGTGTACGTTGGCGGGCTCGTGTTGCAGGCCCCACGCGGCAGGGACATTGCCCCGACACGCGAGAGCAAGGTACGCACGCAACCGCCCAGATAGACCTCGAGCCCGGCGTCAGGGACGTGAAGAAAGCGGCGGGAGCCCACGAAGCTCCCGCCGCTCGTTTGTCCGCGCAACAGCGAGGCGCTGCGATTACGGCCCACTCCCCTGCAGCAGCATGCGCATCCCTTCCGCCCCCTGCACCGCCCGCACGCCCTGCGTGCCGCTGCGCTCGACCAGGTACAGCTGGCTGGTGTCCCCCTCCACCCAGAACCCGACGTATGCACCATCAGCCGACCACACGGGCGCGCCACGAATGGGCCCCGGCGCCTGCACGGTAACCGGCTCCGTTTCCGGCGCCGCGTCACCCAGAGAGAGTGCCAGCCCGTCCCCCGAGACACACGCGAGGCGCGCCCCCTGCGCGGTCGACGAGACCGCAAACTCGCCAGGGCACCATTCGATGCCGTCGATCGTGGCCTGATCCACGGTCACCGGTGTGGATCCGTCCGACGGGAGCAGCAGTCGGACCAGCACGACCGTTACCACGACCGTGGCCGCAACCCCCGCTGCGGCCACCCCGGGGTGCTGCCATGCACGTCGCTTGCCGGTGCGCGCGTCGAGCCAGCGTCGGGCGGTGCGCTTCCCGGCCAGGACGGGCGCCAGCTCCGCCTCCAGCTCGCGCCGCACCGGCTCGGGCATCGGATCCAGTATGCCGTGCAGCGTCTCCTGGGCGGCCTCTCTGCCCGATGCGCGCTCGACCAGCACCGCAGCTCGGGCGGCATTGGTGGCGGCCCGCTCGAAGTCGCCACCCGAGGCCGCGTGGTGCGCCGCGACCGACCACTCCGAGGGACGGCCCAGCCGAGCGGCATTCTCAGCCAACTCGGTGGCCCGGTGGTGATAGCGGCTCACCAGTGCTGCCGGCACGGTCTGGATCGCGGCCGCCGCGAGCTCATCGTGCAGCGCGGCCGGCATCCCCCTCTTGCGCCCGATGAGGCGACGTCGCTGCAGTGCTCCAAGGGCTCCGGTCACGGCCTCGTCGTCCAACGCCGTGAGCGCCGCGAGGTCCTTGACCGATGTTTCCCGTTCCATCACGGCCAGCGCCGCAAACACCTCGAGGGCCGTCTCACCCAGGTTCTCGAGACGCTTCCCCAAGATCGCACCGGTCGTCTCCGGCATGGGTAGCGCGCCGGCCGGATCGCGGACCGCGTCGCTGAACTGCCAGACGCCGTCCTCCACGGCGAGCTCGCCGGCGTCGTACAACGCCTTGAGCAGCTCGAGCACGTAGAACGGCACGCCAGCGGTCTTCGTCAGCACCCGCTCGGCGAGGCTCCAGCCGGTATCCTCCGCCGGCAGCTTGGCGATGGACCCGATGAAGTGCCACACGTCGGTCAGATCGAGCGGCGTCAGCTGAATGTCCGCCACCACGCCGGTGCTGGTGAGATCGCGCAGTGCATGGCCGGTGTCCGGGACTCGCCCCACGTCGCGCGCGGTCATCAAGAGCACCAGGTGGCTGGACTGTGCGCGTCGCGCGAGCCGGTGCACGAATTCGATCATGGGCGGTGTGGCCCGGTCCAGGTCCTCCACGATCAGGGCGAGGGGTAGCTCCTCGGCAATGGCCACGAAGGCGTCGATCAGGGAGGCAGCCATGGCCTCCCGTGGAATCGGCGCCGGGCGTGGGCTGATCGTGGCACCGAAGCGCGTGCTCACTTCGGGCACGAACGCGGCCAACACCTCCAGCGAGGAGGGCGACGCGGCCGCCAGACCCGGCGCACCGTGCGCCTCGCGCAACATCTCCACGAACGGCCCCAACGGGTCCGATTGCTCGACTGCATAACAGGCCGACTGCAATACCAGGCAGGGATCGCGCTGGAACCGGCGCACCAGGTCCCGCGTCAGCCGTGTCTTGCCGATTCCCGCCTCACCCGAGATCAGCACCGCCCCACCGTCACCGCCCAGCGCGCGCCTCCAGCCGTCCACCACCGAGCGGAACTCCGCCGCACGGCCCACCAGCTCCGGGTGGCGCGGGAAGCCGCGCGACTGTCGGCGGTCGGGCACTGCGGCGGGAGTGATGGCGCGCGCCAACGCCTCCTCCAGCACCTGTGGCATGCGCTCGCCGTGGATTTCCGCCGCAACCCGGCGAAATTCCTCGGCCGAGGCCTGCGCCCGCACCTCGTCGCCCGACAGCGACAGCAGTTCGACCAACTTGAGCCGCGGCTCGAGATCGTAGGGGTCTCGCTCGATCAACCGCGTGGAGTACTCGGCCGCATCGGACCAGTTCCCGGCGTCGACCGCGTGGGCAATGAGCGTGCGCAGCAACTGCCGCCACTCGGCCGCGAGCTGCTGCCGCATGCCCTCCGTCCACTGCTCGAACTCGCGCGCACCAGAGAGGGCCACATTGGCCAGGAAATCGGACTCGTACAGCTCGAACGCCTCGATGAGGCGTCCCTCGGCCAGCAGCTGCCGAAAGGTGTCCACGTCGAAGGCGAGTTCCGACCGCTGGAGCACGAGGACTTCATCGCCGCTCAACAGGTCGCGGTCGGTTCCGTGGCGAATCTGATACACCACCTGGCGCAGCGCCTGGCGCGCGTCGTGGGGGGAAGAGCCCTCCCACAGCAGACCGATCAACTCCTCCCGCGTGGCCCTTGCCTGCGGGCGGGAGGCGAGATAGATCAACACCGCCAGCTGCTTGGAGAAGCGGAGACACTCCTTCGCTTCGCCTCGCTCACCGACCGTGAGGTTGGGCGTTCTGGACAGGGTGTGGAGGTGGAATCGGGGCATGGCAACTACAGCCTCGTCAGCACATTAGCCGCACACTGTGACGTAGCTCACGCTCTCCTCACATGCGAGTAGTAGAACAAGGTGCGCCCCAGGGGACCCCAGTCAAGTCACCCCAGCCCAGAGAAGGGGGGGACGGGAGGAGATGCATCGTAGTACCAGGGCCCGAACGGGTGCCGTGTTGGTACTCCTTCTGCTGGCGTTCGGTGGCTGCGCGAAGAACACGGACCAGTTGGCGCACTGGGAGCGCGTCAGCCGCCTCGACTGTCAGTACGGAACCATGCAGGTGCAAGACACGGTGGTCGTGACGGGAGCGGATGGGAAGCGCTGGATGCTGGAACGCAGGCGGCTCCAGTGTGCAGCGGCACCCATTGATCTGACTCCCTGATTGGGGCGTCAATCTGAGGTGGGCGGCGGGGCCACCCGTGGGCACCGTCGCTCAGCTCGCGAAATACACCCCCTCCGGCACGCAAGCAACGGCGGCGGACCTCGTTGAGATCCGCCGCCGTCTTATCTGCTCTCGGAATCGGCTATGTGCTCAGGACGCCATGGCCACCGCGTAGACACTCACCTTGAGACGCTTTTTGTTCAGGTGCTCGAACTTCACCACGCCATCGATGAGGGCGAAGAGTGTGTCGTCCTTCGCGCGCCGCACGTTCTTGCCGGGATGGAACTTGGTGCCACGCTGACGCACCAGGATATTGCCGGCACGCACTTGCTGGCCGCCGTAGCGCTTCACGCCCAGGAACTTGGGCTGCGAATCACGTCCGTTGCGGCTGGAGCCGACGCCTTTCTTGTGAGCCATGGTATTAGCCGAGCTTGAGGTCGGTAACCTTGATTTCGGTGAAGTCCTGGCGGTGCCCCGTCTTGCGCCGGTAGTTCTTGCGCCGCTTGAAGCGGAACACGAAGATCTTGTCGTGCCGGCCGTGCCGCACGATCTGGCCCACCACCTTGGCACCCTTCACGGTCGGCTGACCGGCCTTCACCTTCTTGCCGTCGCTGGAGAGCAGGACCTCGTCGAAGGTGACCTTCGCGCCCGGCTCCCCATCGAGCTTGGGAACGAGCACGGTCTTCCCCTTCGCGGCACGGAACTGCTGCCCGGCGGCCCTGAAAATCGCATATGACATAGACGCTAACTGTACCCAGGGCACGAGGTTGGGTCAAGTAGCGGGGACTCCCCGTTGCTACGCCACCGCATACTTCTCCGTCACGTCCCGCCCTGCCGGTTGTGCTACCAATCGGAACTCGTCGATGCGCGCGATCGGATCATCCCGCAACTCGAGGTCGATCTTGGTGGCCTGGGCCAGATCCTTCAGGAAATTGGGCTCCTGCTCCATGAGATAGAGCGCTACCTCGGGGTGCAGCCGCACCGTGAGGCGCTGCTCCCGCTTCTCGCCCGCGACGCGTGCCAGCGTGCGCTCCAGCCGGCGCACCACCACCTCCGGGAGGAAGACCTTGCCGGTCGCGCCACACGCGGGGCAGCCGGACGCCATGCTGTCCCACAGCGACGGTCGCACCCGCTGCCGGGTCATCTCCACGAGCCCGAGCTGCGAGACCTGGAACGCGCGGGTGCGCGCCCGGTCGCGCCCGAGATTGGTGCGCAGCTCGTGCAGCACCTTGTCCCGGTTGACCTGCGACTCCATGTCGATGAAGTCGATCACGATGATCCCGCCGAGGTCCCGCAACCGCACCTGGCGCGCGATCTCCCGTGCCGCCTCCAAGTTGGTGCGCAGGATGGTCTTCTCAGGATCCTTGCGGCCGGTGTACCGCCCCGTGTTCACGTCGATGGAGACCAGTGCCTCGGTGGGCTCGATGATCAGGTACCCCCCCGTCGGTAGTTCCACCCGCCGGTCGAACAGCTCCCGGATCTCGGTTTCCAGATCGTATTCGTCGAACAACGGGGTGGCCCGTTTGTACAGACCAACGCGGTCCGCCAGCTCCGGGTCCACGTCCTGCATGTAGCGGCGGATCTCGCTGTAGACCTCCTTCGAGTCCACCACCACGCGGTCCACCTTGTCGCTGAACAGGTCCCGGATGATCCCGCTGGCCAGGGAGGTCTCCCGATGCACGAGGGCCGGCGCCTTGAGCCGCACGAAGTGCGCCTTGCGGTGGATCTTCTTCCACTGCGCGAGCAGCGACTTGATCTCCTGCTTGACTTGCCCCTCGGTGAGGTCCTCAGCCACCGTGCGGACGATGACGCCCCCCGAGTTCTTCGGCACCAGCTTGCTCACCATGGTGCGCAGCCGCGAGCGCTCCTCACGCGAGTCGATCTTGCGGCTCACACCCACCTTCGAGGCAAACGGCATGAACACCACGAAGCGGCCGGCGATCGAGATCTGGCGGGTGACCCGGGAGCCCTTGGTGCTGATGGGCTCCTTGGTGACCTGCACGAGGATCGACTGCCCTCGCTTCACGTGGTCGGCGATGTTGGGAAGCCCGCGGTTGTTGCGGGAGGAGCGGCCGTTGCCAGTATCGAGGTCCTCGTCGGGCTCGACCAAGTCGGAGGCGTGGAGGAACGCACTCCGCTCGAGTCCGATGTCGATGAACGCCGCCTGCATCCCCGGCAGGACCGCCTCGACCTTGCCGAGATAGATGTTCCCTACGGTACGGTGGACTTCCGGTCGATCGTGCAGGACCTCCGCCAGGCGGTCGTCCTCCACAATCGCCACGCGAGTCTCGCGTGGGTTGACATTGATCAAGATGTCGCGCTTCAACGTGCCCTGCCCTGGCTCCCGAGACAGTCGTTGGGCGAGC
>JBDGYO010000303.1:0-3658 GCA_039584015.1 Gemmatimonadota bacterium
TGCGCTCTTGACTTTCACGCGCACCGTTTCTGCACGACTGCGCTCCCAGTTTGTGAGCGCCTGGCAGTCGTACAAATGAAATACCGTTCCGATGCCGTCGCTCTGGATGAACGCACGGGTCATCAGATTGGTAACTACTGCTGTTGATTTTACAGCCATTGCTGCACCTCCTCACGGGCGCGCTGCCCGTAAGCCTTTTATAGCATGAACGCTTTCCCGTGTGCTTGGTCGGTCAACCAGTTCCAGGCCGTCCATGCGCCAAGTTCGAGGCCCCAAGGACATAACAGTTGTTCCCGAGTTAGCACACTGGGGACAGTCCGGTCGCGGCGCCACTGTCGTTCCTGCAACGCGCATCCGCAAGGCTGTTCTCCCATCCGTGCGTGTGCAAGTTGAAAGACAGCCTGCTCCCAGGCCGGCACGTCCGTCGTTCCTGCCTCATAGCGGACCGTTGCCTTGGTCCCTGCGTGACAGCCGCAAACCGCGCTGCTGTCGCACGACCACGTTCCTGACGCGAGAGTCGCCCTCTGGATGCGTACCAGGCCGATGTCCCTGTTGAGGACAAAAGCGCATCCAGTGTAGTCGGTTCCCGAACAGGCTTCGCCGGCGCACCAACAGTTGCAGCTCGGGCCGTAAGTGATGGTCGCCTGGGTGTCCGTGTCTCTGTACTGGCGATAGACTGTCAGGTCCGCCAGTTTGAGCCACGTTGCGGCAGGGAACGCGGCGTCATAGTCAATCGTAGTGGACTGATCCTCCAGGTCGTCCCACTCAATCAACTTATACTGCCCAATACTTATGACATAGTTCGCCCCGGACGTGGTGATTTCGTCGTACTCAATCTCCAAGCCGGTGCTATCCTCAATGACCACCACCTCGCTCAAGCCGCCGCTGAACGAGGCAGACGGAACGGTGATGGTCGCGGGGTCTGTGGTAAAGTCGGACGCGCTGGGCGTAACCTCGTCTCTCGCCCGAATGCCTGCGCCCAGAACGTGCCCAAAGCGAAGTTGCAGCGGATCCTCCCACACGCGGTCGTAGTCGATCAGGTAACGCGCCCCAAGGTAAAAGCCCAGCCGCTCCGCGAGCAGTTCCTCGGCATCGTTCAATGCTATGGCGAGGTCGTCCCGCTCCCACTGTGTAAAGTAGTGGTCGCACCCGCGCTTCGTCTCATTTGGGTTCTCAACCCCGTTGAACGCCCAGGGGGGAATATTGAACCGCTTGCGATACTGGTCCAGGCTAAACTCCGGTTGTGCCGATTCGCTTCTTGCCATGTCCTTTCTACCTCGATTGGGTGCGCATAATCTGCTTCTCAAGCCAAATGGCGAAAGAGCTGGACGCCAGCCAAATCGGAAGCGCCCACGCCCAATGTGCATTCGACACGACCACGACCAGGGCGACTATCGGGACCGCCGCTGCCAGGGAGAGGCACCAGAAGCAGTCGAACACATTGCCCCAGAACGTCTCTGGATAGATTGCCGGATAGCCCTCTGCGTCATTCCCTATTCCTATCCACTTGCGCAGCCACTCAAATGCGTCCTCGGTGTGGAGCAGGCTGGACAAGCGCCAGGTCGCCAAGCCGGAGAGTAGGAGCGCCGTAAGCGTGAGTACGTCGCTCATCGCATTCTCTCTTGACATCGCCGTAGATGCATGTTATCATAACTCATGATGTTGCTGTGCCAGGAGGGACCGACAAGTGGCGTATGGGCTGGGCAAGAAATGGCCCCTGGCCTTACCCGTTCGATTCGGGTTCGGGTTCCTCCTTTTTTGGTCTCTTTTCTCCTCACGCGGCCTCCAGGGCCTCGACGGCTTCTAGGATCACCTTGAGCCGCTTGTCTGAGATGCCCTTGCAGTCCAAGAGAGCCTGTCCGCCGTTGTTGCGGGCAAAGAAGGACACATCACGAACGGTGCGGAACCCGTTATCTTTCAGGATGTTCTCAATGATGTAGTGCAGCCCCAAGCGCCCTACGTCAACCACGCGCTCAGGCACCTTTTCTTCTTCTGCGGGCGCAATCTCTGGCGCGGGCTGCGGTTCAGGCACCACAATCTCGGGAGGCTGAATGGGGTCTGCCGGAATGATCGCC
This sequence comes from Gemmatimonadota bacterium, assembly GCA_039584015.1. Lineage (GTDB taxonomy): Bacteria > Gemmatimonadota > Gemmatimonadetes > Gemmatimonadales > GWC2-71-9 > WVYX01. Next base: position 2,076 of record JBDGYO010000303.1, read on the forward strand.
CCTGGTGCATTGGGCTCTGGCAATATCTCCTTAAAGTCCTTGAGAGACGAAAAGAGCAACGTTGCATCTCCGGCAGGCACCGTGAACGGTTCCCCTGGCCGAATGCGATACTTTTTGCCGGGCTGTGCGCGCGAGTTGACTCCGAATCCCGCCCCTCGCGGACCCACGTATTCGAACATGCGATCCGGCCCCGTGGGGACGGGCACTCGCCTGCCCTGGACGACTATTTTGCCGTCCGCTTTCTTTCTACATCCTGCGCAAGCCATCTCCTGTTCCTTCCTCTCAATCCACTCGCAGATCTCGTCGAACTTTCTCTTATGCTCCGGCGAGCCGTGGTCTGCATTGTCTATAGCGTTCTTGCTGCCGGTTATCTCGCTGTCCGTCCAGTGACGGTAGACTCCCCAGGCAACGCCCTGGCAGTACGCCGCCCCGATGCCCAGCAGGTGCATCTTGACTCCAAAGAGCCAATCCTCGTACATGCCATAGGGTTGGTCGGTGGGATAGCCCCCAACCGCCTCCCACCACTGCCGTGGGTACAAAATCGAGGACTGGTAGATCGCCTGCGGGTAGCGGTTCGCGTCCCGCGGCACGGTCCCCATAATCCGTTCCACGCTGAAAACCCCGCTGTTGTAGCGGTTTCTTTCACCGAGCTTTTGCTCAGTGTCACAATCAGAATAGATGATACACTCAGGGAACTCAAGGTATGCCTCGTAGGCTGTCCTCAGCCAATGAGGGTAGAACATATCGTCTGCATCCAAGAGCGCGATGAGAGGTGCCTTGGCAACGGAAATGGCAGTGTTGCGCGCCACGGCGGGGCCTGTCCTGCCGGTCGTGTCCACCACGCGCACCCAGGGATGTCCCATCGCCTCCACGTCCAGGGGTTGTCCTGTGTCGTTGGCAACGATACACTCGATCAATGGGAACGACTGCCCCGCCACACTGTCGAGGGCGTCTTGCAGAAACACATCGTGCCCCGGCCCGCAAGCGATGACGACCGAGATGTGCGGGGACTCATAGGAACGCACCGGCCAGGACCCCCTCGGTGCCGGCATCGTGCATCCAAAGGGGACGATGCGCTGGTCGTCTTTCCACGGGTAGTGGAAGTTCCAGGCCAGCGGGCCTTCCGGGTCGTCCTCGCCCCCCTCTGTCTTGCTCTTGTTTTCCCCGTGCCACCTGTACACCAGCACCGGGTCGGGCGTGACCTGCTCAAAGTAGAGGCCGGCAGACATCGCCCTGCACCAGAACTCGCCGTCCTCGTTCTTGTGCTGCCGGCGGCGCCAGCCTCCCAGGCGCTGGACGGAGCTCCGTCGCATCAGGGAAGAAGAGGCCAATTGGTTGTAGTGATGGAACTGTCCCTCGATGTCGATAGAGCCAAAGGGCCAGTCGTCTGCACGCCGGTGGTTGCCGTCCTCCATGTAGATGGCGATCTGTCCCGAGGCCACATCTAGCCAGGGCTTTCTCTCCAGGGCATCGTAGAGCACTTGTAGGGCGGTAGGGACCAGGAGGTTGTCGGCGTCCAGAGGGATGACATACTTGCCACGCGCATGGGCTAGTCCGGTGTTTAGCGTGGCGGGTAAGCCCAT
>JBDGYO010000304.1:0-3638 GCA_039584015.1 Gemmatimonadota bacterium
ATCCGGCAAGAGCACCCTCGCCTTCGACACGCTGTACGCCGAGGGGCAGCGGCGCTACATCGAGTCGCTCTCCACCTACGCCAAGCAGTTCCTCGAACGGATGCCCAAGCCGGCGGTCGATCGGATTGACGGTGTCTCGCCCGCGGTCGCTATCGAGCAGAAGAACCCCACGACCTCCAGTCGCTCCACTGTGGGCACGGCCACCGAGATCCACGATTATCTCCGTCTCCTATGGGCGCGGATCGGCCGGCCGCACTGCCATGAGTGCGGCGCACCGGTCACGATGGACTCGCCCACGACTGCGGCGGACCGTGTGCTCGAGACGTTTCCCGACGAGACAGTGCTCATTTGCTTTCCCCTGCCCCCGGTGGCGCGAATCGCGCACGCAGGCGTGGTGGAGAACCTCCAGGCGATGGGCTTCGTGCGGGTCCTGGTAAAGGGCGTCGTGCATCGGTTGGCCGAGCTGCCCAAGCGCACACGGCTGGATCGGGGCGGGGTGGACGTCGTGGTCGACCGGATCCGCATTGCCGGCGGAGTCCGCGGACGCATCGCCGATTCGCTCGCCCTGGCGTTCGCCGAGGGGGAAGGCCTGGCTGAGGTCCGCAGCGAGGGGGAAACCGCGCGGTTCTCGCAGCACCCACGCTGCACCACCTGCGACACCGCGACGCTCCCGCTGTCACCCAGTCTCTTTTCCTTTAATAACCCGCGCGGCGCGTGTCCCACCTGCAACGGATTCGGAGCGGTGCTGGAGTACGACGAGGCCTTCATCGTGCCCAACCCCGACCGGACGCTGGAAGAGGGCGCGCTCGATCCGTGGACCAAGCCACGCTATACACGGCGGCGGCGCTTGCTGCGGGACACCGCCCAGCAGCAGGGCATCCCGATGGACGTGCCGTGGCGCCGGCTCCCCAAGGCCCAGCGGCGCTTTCTGCTGGAGAACGCGAAGGGCCGCTTCAAGGGGATTCTGCCCTTCCTGCGCGCCCTGGAGCGCAAGCGGTACAAGCAGTACATCCGCGTTTTCCTGCGGCAGTATCAGAAGGCGAACCGCTGCCCGGATTGCGCTGGCTCCCGCCTCAGGCCCGAGGCGCTCGCGGTGCGCGTGGGTGACAGCTCGATCGGCGACGTCAGCCGCTTCACCGCCGATGCCGTCGCCCGGTGGATGGAGCAACTCGAGCTCACGCCCTTCGAGCGGGGCGTCGCCGACACGATCCTGCGCGAGCTCACCGATCGCGTCACCTACCTGTGCGACGTAGGGCTCGGCTACCTCACGCTCGACCGCCAGACCCGCACGCTCTCGGGCGGCGAGGCACAGCGAATAGCGCTGGCCAACGCCCTCGGCTCCCATCTGGTGGACACCCTCTACGTGCTGGACGAACCGTCCATCGGGCTGCACGCCCGGGACATCGACCGGCTGCTCGCACTGCTCCAGCGGCTGCGCTCGGAAGGCAACACCGTCGTGATCGTCGAGCACGACCCGGCGACGATCCGGGCGGCCGACCACATGGTGGAGCTGGGTCCGGGGAGCGGTGAGCATGGCGGGGAGGTGGTGTACGCCGGGTCGGTGGAGGGGGCCGAGTCGGCGGGCACCCTCACCGGGGAGTACCTCACGGGAGCAAAGCGGATCGCCATCCCCTCATCGCGTCGTCGGGTGGGACCCCAGTGGCTGACCGTGAGCGACGCACGGCTCCACAACCTGGACGGGGTCGAGGTTTCGATCCCGCTGGGGACGCTCACCGTCGTCACCGGCGTATCGGGCTCGGGGAAGTCCACCCTGGTGCACGACGTGCTGTACCGGCATCTGGCCACGAGGCTCAAGGGATCGCATGGCGCCAAGGAGCACCTGGGCGAGCCCGTGGGCGAGGTGAAGGACCTCACCGGCTGGGAGAGCCTGGAAGACGTCGTGCTGGTGGATCAATCTCCCATCGGACGCACGCCCCGCTCCAACCCGATCACCTACGTGCGGGCGTTCGACGAGATCCGGTCGCTCTTCGCGGCGCAGCCCCTGGCGCGGGCCCGCGGGTACACGCCCACCACCTTCAGCTTCAATGCCGCCGACGGCGGTCGCTGCCACGCGTGTGACGGGGCGGGCCACGTCCTGGTGGAGATGGTGTTCCTCGCCGACATCTACGTGCCGTGCGACGCCTGCGGCGGCACGCGGTTCGAGCCCGAGGTGCTGGACGTGAAGATCAAGGGCCTGTCGGTCCACGACGTCCTCAACCTCACCGTGGAGCAGGCGATGAACCGCTTCCGCCACCAGGAGCGCCTGGGGCGCGCACTGTGGCACCTGCAGCAGGTGGGGATGGGATACCTGCGCCTGGGCCAGCCGGCCACCACACTCTCGGGGGGCGAGGCCCAACGTCTCAAGATCGCGCGCCAGCTTGCCACGGCCGGCCGGAAGAAGACGCGGCGGCTCTACATCCTCGACGAGCCCACGACCGGCCTGCACCTGGACGACGTGCGCACGCTCATGAAGGTGCTCGACCGCCTGGCCGATCAGGGCCACACCGTCATCGTGATTGAGCACCACCTGGACGTCATCAAGCGAGCCGACTGGGTGGTGGACCTGGGTCCCGAGGGTGGCGAGCACGGCGGGAAAGTCGTCGCGGCCGGCCCCCCCGAGGAGGTGGCCCGGGCCGACTCGCATACCGCGCGCTTCCTGCGCGCGGCCCTGGCCGCCGCCGAAACCCCGCCTCAATCGGCCGGATCGACTTCGGCGAGTTGACCGTAAGTCGAGGAATCACAACATTGTTGGCCATGCGAACCCTACTGGCGGTGCTATTCGCGGCGGGGGCACTCGCAGCCCCCCTGTTGGCCCAAGATGCTCCCATCTTCAGCCAGTCCGGCGGTGCATACACCCTCGCCCCGGGCGACCTCGTGCGGATCGTCGTGTGGGGCCGCGAGGAGTACTCCGGGCAGTTCCAGGTGGACGAGGAAGGACAGCTCCACTACCCGGTCCTCGGCACCATCCAGACAAATGGGCTCAACGTGGCGGCGTTACGGGACACGCTGCGCATCGGGCTGGAGCGGCTGTTCACGAATCCCTTCGTGACGGTCACGCCCCTCTTCCGGGTCGCGGTGTTGGGGTGGGTCCAGAGACCGGGCCTGTACACCGTCGACCCCACCCTCAGCGTGCTCGACATGGTCGCCATGGCGGGCGGCGCCGTCAGCGCGGGCAACCTGGAGAAGATCACGGTGTACCGCGGGGGAGAAGCCACCGTAATGAGCTTCGAGCAAGCCGCCATAGCCAGTCAGTCGCTCCAGGCGATGGGGGTCCGCTCGGGGGATGAGATCATGGTGCCGCGAAAGTGGTTCGCCCGCGAGGACTGGTTCATCGTGCTCCAGCTCATGACGCTGGCCCTCACCACAGCGACGTTCATCGTTACCGTATCCAGGTAATCGGTTGCGCGGGGGGCCGGGGTCCCGTTAGAATCCCGGGCGCCACACGGTCCGGAGTAGCTCAGTTGGTAGAGCAGACGGCTGTTAACCGTCGGGTCGGGGGTTCGAGTCCCTCCTCCGGAGTTTGCCAGTTGGTCTTCGTGGACACGGAAACCGCTCGGTCGGCTGGCCGGGCGCCGTGTTTCTCGGCAACGTCAAGGGACGTACCGCGGCGGTGGACACGATGCTCCTCTGCAGGAAGT
>JBDGYO010000029.1:0-14136 GCA_039584015.1 Gemmatimonadota bacterium
CCGAGGCTCGTCTTGGCGAGCGACAGGTCGTGTGGCGTGATGACGTGGGGAAGCCACGGGCCGGTCGTAGGCATCTCAGCCCTCCTCGTTGATGGCCGCTTCGGCCTCGGTGAGCTTGTCGAACAACTGCTGCGGCATGAGCACGCCTGCGACGAGCACGCCCGCGAAGTCGACGCGCTTGGAGCCCGCACCGATCTGGTACGGGTTCGAGAGCGCCGCCGCCGCATCGACGGACGGCGGCATCAGCTCGAAGGTGACGACGAACTCGGTCTGCGACGGCACAGCCAACGTGAACCAGTTCGGCCAGCCGCGCATGACGTCAGCGAGAGGCCTCGTCGAAAGGTTGGTGAAGCCGGCTCGCACCTGACGCTCGGCGTTCCGCAACGGACCGGCCGCGTTCCGCGGCGCGTTGAAGTCGAGCTGCGAGACGAAGGCGGGCTGCCCGTTCTGCAGCGGCGTGAACGCGAAGAAGTTGTCGCCGTCCTCGGGAAGGATCTTGCGGAAGGACTCGGCCGGCGTGCCCACGTCGGTACGCTCTTCGGCGTACGGCACGACGGCCCGCACGATCTCCACCTGCCCCTTCTGGGTGCGGTTCTGGTAGATGATGAAGCGCCCCGACGCCAGGATAGGTGTGTCCGGTGCCGTGAGGTCCACGCGGCGGTTACGCGTGAACGGACGCACCTGATCGTTGACCAGTGTGTCGAGACGGGAAAGCAGCGTCGGGCCCGGCGTCATCGACGAGCCTGTGTGTTCAGGAAGGCGCATCAGACATTCTCCCGCAACACGGCGTCGCGCTCAGTGAAGAACTTGGTGCCGTGCAGCTCCACGCGTGCCCGAACCGACATGTTCCGGCGACCGCTTTCCAGATCGTCGATCGGGTTGAAGTTGGCATCGTAGAAAGGAGGGATCGTCGACGCGGCGGCAGCCTGCAAGATCGGGGTGATGAGCTGGAAGTCGAAGTCGACGCGACCGGCGCGCTCGAAGAGCCACGGCACGTCGAAGTAGTAGAAGCCGCCGTCGGCCTGCTTCTGGAACCCCTGGTTGAGGAGCGCGATGTCAGAGATCAGCTCCGTCGACAGCTGTCGCTGCGAGTCCTGATCGACAAGGTTCCAAAAGAAGTTGATGCCGTTCAGCTCGTTGGCGGGCGTCGGAGAAAGCACGCCGGGCACCTGCGAGACGTACGCCTCAAAACCAGTACCGAAGATGATGCTCCACTTGATCGTGGTAGAACGCCCCTGGTCGTACCCGAACTGCAGCGCGTTGTTGAACGAACGCCCCGTCGGGATCGGGAGCCAGACTTCCTGCTGCGTCGCGTTCGACCACCAGCGCTGGTAGAAAGTGACTTTCATGCTGCGCGCAAGAAAGACGCCGGGGCCCGGCATCTGAATGGGCACCGAGTGCCGCTGCCCGTCGCGCACGACGTAGTTGACGGGATGCGGGCCGGCTTCGGGCACGCCCGACACGACCTGCCAGACGTCCAAGTCGAACGACTGCTCCTCGCTCTCGAAGACGCGCTCGCCTACGTACGAGAACGGGACGCCCTCTGTAGGAAGGAAGCGCTGGTCGCCGCGGTCCAACAGACCGCCCATCTCGCGCTTGAGCTGGGCGAGCTTGCCCCGCAGTCCGCGGAGGAAACCCAGCGGGTGAGAGGGGCCGTCTTGCAGCGGAAGACGCTTGTCCGTCAGGTTTCCGTATGGGCGCTTCACTTGGTCACCTTGAACCCTTCGAGCACAACCGTGAGCCGGTACTCGTTCTGCCGCTCCGAGCCCGGGTCACGCAGCTGCGAGAAGCTCGGGTTGACCTTGACCGTGACGGAGCTGCCCGGCGGAAGTAAGTAGTCCTCGTCAAACACCATCGCTGCGGGGAACTCGAAGGACTCGTACTTGAGGTTGACCGACGCCGCGCCTTGGACGGGCTTCCAGTTGAGGGCGTCGGAGTAGAACAGCTGCACGGGGACAGGCATGTTCTGGAGGTTGCGCGTGTGCGACTTGCCTTTCGACGCGTAGGTCTCCGACAGGCTCAAAAAGCAGTCGATCGCCGCGTTGTCGGACTGGACCTCGGGCGTGAGGGCCTGCTGCTGAGACGTGAAGACGCACGGACGGTAGCTGATCTCGGGCGGGCCGAAAGTAGCTTCGTCCGTCGTCGTGAACTTGAACGCCGGGTAGACGTTCATGCGCTTCGCGACGAAGGACGCGTCCTCGGGGATTTGGAACACGACGTCCTGTGCCGTGGTGTCTCCCTGCCCGAAGAACACCTCGCCGATGAAGACGTAGTCCTGCCGCAGGCCGATGAAGTAGTCGCGCGTGCGCGCAATGCGATCTGCTCTCGCAAGCAGCTCGTGGATCTTCTTCTCCTGGGCTTTGATCTGGTCGGGAACGCGCATGGTCACTCTCCGAAAATCTTGTAGCCCAGGAGGGTCACGTAAAGACGCGCCTCGGGCGCGCCGCCGACGGCGCGGTCGACGTAGGTAGGTCGCGCCTTGACCGTGATGACGTCGTTGTCAGGCAGCAGCACGTCAACCGGCAGGTTCATCACCGTGATGGGGCCGTTGCCCGTAGGCCACCCCGTCGTGGAACCGACGTCGTCCATGTCGTGGAGGTTGATCGTGTCGAAGACGTTTCCGTCGATGAGCTGCGTCTCGACCTCGTTCCCGTTGCCGTCCGGGCCACGGCGGTTGCTTTGGAACAACACGCGTCCGCTGCCCTCTTCGACGAGGCCGAAAGAGACACTCGGGACCTCGCGCTCGTCCCGGCCGTCAGCACCCGACCAGATGCTCATAAACGACTGCGGGCCCTGCGCCGCCGGGTTGGTGTAGCGCAGGCACGTCTGGATGTGCGTCCAGACGAACGGCGCGTCGGCCTGGATCTGAATCTTCCCGATGTACTCGCGGTTCGGACCCGGGAAGAGCGGGATGCCGTCTTCGCCGTCCTCGCCGATGACCCCGTAGAAGTACGGGTAGTCGGGGATGCGCTCCTCTTCGTCGTCAGCCTCGATGAGCTTGTTCGCCGTGGCGATGCGCTGGTCGAGAAGCTGCAGCGCTTGCTTGTGCGCGGCCAACATGCTGTTCAGTGCGTCTGTTTCAGCCATCGAACACCCTATATCCCACCCCGGTGACGTCGACGAAGAACCGGTCGTCTTCGCTGTAGTTGCGCAAGGGGTCCATGTTGTACATCAACGGCTTCAGCTCGAAGGTGAGGAACTCGTTGGTCTTGAGCACGAGAGGGTACTTCTCGTTGAGCAAAAGCGACTTCTGGTTCTCGCTGCTCCCGAGAGACGTGCGGCTGTTGCGGCCGGTGATGCCGATGCCGTTTGTGTAACTCCGCTGCGTCGAGCCCATCTTGTAGGTCCACTCGAAGTCGAACAGCTCGGTGTTCACGAAGGGGAACGACGCGTCAGCGTTGTCCCAACAGAGCCCCGACTGTGTCGGGCGCAAAGGAACAGGTCCGTTGCCGTTCGTGAAGTTGTTGCGCGAGTCCTGAAAGGACACAGTCGCGGTCAGCCTCACGACGCGTGTCGTGCGGCCCGACGACTGCACCAACGGGGCCTGCTGGACCTCGAAGTCCAAGGGCCGAAACGAGAAGCGCTGCTGAAGGAAGAAAGGCGTCTCTCGTCCCCGAGGGGTCGGGCGCCTTTCCATTTCAACGAGCTTGTTCTCGAAGACGTCGAGATTCTGCTCGCATCCTCGAAGGAACTTCCAGCACTCGCCCAGCTCGGCGTGAATGCGCTTGAGCATGTTCATCCTCTCACCTCCGTGCCGAAGAGCGAGACATGCAGCGTGTAACGCGAGACCGAGTCAAGCACCAGCGAAGCCACGGTGCTGAAGAACGGGTCGATGGTGATGAACACCTCCGAACCGCCGCGCACGCGCCCGTGAACAGGGAACATCAACGGGCCAAGGGGGCCCGAGTCCATGAACACGGAAGGCTGCGGCCGGTTCTGCCACTCGCGGTCGGACCCGGTGTCGCGCACCGCCCAGAAGTAGTCGAAGAACGACTGCCGCGAAAAGGCGGTAGCGATCACCGTGGAGGGGGTGGTGTACGGCACCGTGATCGAAGCCGTTTGCCCGTTGACCGTGCCGACGACGCGGAAGCTCGACTCCATGTTCCGAGGGCGGAACGTAGTCCCGCCGTCGACGAAGAACGAGCGCGTCTGCGCTTGGAGGTCGCCGGGCACGAACTCGAACTCGACCGAGTACCTCTTCGGTCTGCGGTTGAGCTGGTTCTGGCGCGAGACCGCCGCCCTCTTTTCGAGAGCGGCGAGCTGCGCCTCGCGCTGCGCGACAGCCCGCTCGATGCGTCGGTACTCGTTGAGCAGCATGTTTTCGACGTCGGTCATCATCTTTTCGTCGTCCTGTCCACCCAGTGGGAGTGCGATACAACCAGCCGCGCTCTGTAAGAAGTCGCGTCGTTTGATCTCAGACCTCCAGCACCTTGAAGCCTTTGAAGATGATGTTCAGGTAGCCGCGGAACTGGGCGGCTGCGAACTGTTGGTTGCCTGCGACCGGATCGGCGACAAGCTCTTCGCCGGGACAAACATCCAGCAGCCGCACGCGGGGCTCGATCTCCGTGTTGGGGTCGAAGCGCGTGACGTGAGAGCGATCCTTGTTGGCGTAGTTGCCCGCCGAGAAGAGCTGGGGCGGCAAACGCTCCTCGTGCAGACGGCGTCCGCGCTTGCGGTCGTACATCTCCATGTCGAAGCAGATGCGCGGCATCTCTCCGCCGAGCGAGCCCGGTGCGAGCGGGTCGGGTCGACCGAACGACCCCCAGAAGTAGCTTGTCTGCAGCGCGCCGCCGTTGTCTTCGATGGCGCGGTTGAAGATATCGGACACGGGGAGGGGCACTACCCCTCCGTCGCCGATGCCAGGCGCCGAGTCGTAGGTGAACGACATGTAGCCTGCGATGTTCGACGAGCACCAGTAGAAGGGCCCATCACGTCCGACGAAGAGGTTGCCGTTGCGAGGCAAGATGAACTCGCCAAGCTCGACGACGGGCGCCGAGAGCCAGTAGCCGGTGCCGCCCTGAGGCGCCTCGACGCGACGAGGCGCGACCATGTCGAACGTGTAGAGCTTGCTGAAGACGTAGGGGACGGCTCGCGCGGGGTACTGGTCGAGGAAGACCGGGTCGTTCGCGCGTTGCGTCAGTCCGCGGATGCGCTGACGGACGTTGTCGATGCCGTGCTTGAAGGGGCGAAGCAGATGCGCTTCAAAAGCGTTCCGGGGGCGTAGGTTGTGGGACTCATCGTACAGGGCCACAAGGCCTCCACGGAAGTAGCTTTATCGGGGACGCGCGAGCGATAACACGTCCGATTGTCAGGAGCGAGGGAGGAAGGGGCCAGACCAGCTGGCCCCTTCCCGCCAAAGCGCCTTTCGGCGCTCCGACCTTACTGCACGTCGCGGGTCTGGATGCCGTCGACCACGAACTGTCCGAGCTTCGCGCCATCGAACTGGTTCAGGTAGTCGAGCGGGCTGAGGTCCGCCGCGTACGGGCCGGCGGGGGCGGCGATGCCGTTCCCCAGGCGCGCGAACGGGAAGAACTCGATCGTCACCGCGAAGTTCTGACGGGCAGGGACATGAATGTCTTTGCCCAGCTTCAGGATCGCCTCGTGCGACGCCACACCGTTGGTGATGACGTGTCGGCTGTTCTCGGTGCTGAAGCCCGAGGGACCGCCGCCAGCCGGCGCGTACCAGAGCGGCGCCGTGAACATCGGCTTGTCACCGACGTTCAGCTGGAAGGACGACCCGTAGGCCATCAGTGCGTACAGGTCTTCCGCGCGCGAGTTGCTGCCGGCCGCCTGGGTCTGAAGATCCGGGAGCGAACCGAAAGCGCCGAACTCGTCGTCGTCGAGGCCTTGGAACCAGAGCACCGCACGCAGCACCTTGATCACGTAGGTCTGATCGGACGCGAGCACACCGGCAACCTGCAGGTTGGTGAGCGCACGGTTGCCGACGTTCGCGTTGCCGAACAGCGCCACGAGGTTGTTCACCGTGGACTGGCCGATGCCGCGGACGAGGGTGTCGTAGAAGGGTTGGTGTCGACGTTCGCGAACGCCATCAAGTCGAGCCATGTCGTTATCTCTCTTTCTTCCCGGCGTTTTTTAGAGAGGGTGCCGTCCCTCGGTGGAAGGAAGGGGACCGGACCATCCGGCCCCCTCCAAAAGTTGCTTGGCGAGTGCGTGCTAGAGCACGCCCTTGCCGCCGAAGATGCCGGCCTCGCCCATGCTGCCCGTGATCACGGTGCCGCCCGGGGTTTCTTCGAGGTCCAGCTCGCCGTACCCGCCTTCGGGGTGCGCGCCGCCGATACCGGAAGCGAAGCCGCCCTCCTGGCCGTACTCGTCGTAGTCACCGAGCGTCGCCATCACGTTGATGTTGTCACCGGGGCCGGGGCTGTGGACGGGGAAGTCCGACGCCATGTAGGAGCCGAACATGTTCTGCGGACCAGCGTCGACGAAGTCGCCCATCGGGCTGATGTCGCCGCGCCCGTACCAGCTCGCGCCCATCGGGTCGATCTCGACCCCGTAGGCACCGAGGTACTGGCTGACCGTCATGTACGAGCCGAGGCCCGCCGCAGCCGCCGCTCCACCCTCGGCAGCCGCCTGGCCGGTGGCCGCGGTGTCGATGGAGAACGACAGACCCATCTTCGCAGTGAGCTTCTTGCCCCACTCCGTCGTGGTCATCACCATGAGCAGCGCCGCGCCCATGCCACCGACCGCGACCCACGGCGCGAGCTGCGCACCGTTCATCTTGATCAGCGGGATGGTCTTCGTGACCTTGCGACGCAGAAGCATCGCGAGACCGATGGAGAGACCAGCCGTGGTGACGGGCACGATGTTCTTCGCGAGGGGCGCAGGCAGCTTGTCACCCGTGACCTCCACGAGCTTGGCCGAAGCCTTCATCCCGACGAGCGCCATGCCGTACATGCCGCCGACCGTGACGACGGTCGGAATCGCCAGCGCCTTCGCCGTCTGCATGAAGTCCTTGACGATCGAGCCGGCCGGGTTGACGCGGGTCAGTCCCATGGCCTTCGCCATCTTCGCGGCACCGGGCTTGACCTTGCCCTTGCTGATGGCCTTCTGAAGACGCTTTGTCTTCAGGTAGGCCTTCGACACGCGCGCTGCGCTCGAAGAGACCTTGCGCTTGGTGCCCTTGTTCTTGCCGCGCTTGACGATCTTCGTGGACTTGCTCTTCCGGTAGCGCCGGGCGTACCGCATGCTCTTGCTGAGCTTGGCGCGCTTCTTCTTCGGCGCCTTCTTCCGAGGCTTGCGTCCCGACTTAGCCAGGCGCGATTCGATCTGCGCGGTCGTGCCCTTGCTCGACAGGCCAAGCGCCGAGGCCTGTGCCCTGAGCTGCGCGTGGTACTGCAGACCCTTGCGCTGTGCGCCCGTGGGCGGGTTGCGCCGACGACGCTTCACGGTGCGGCGCTTCGTGCTCGCCTTCCGCTTGCGCGGGTTGCTGCGGCGCTTCGCGGCGGCGCGCTTCGGACGGCGCTTCACGGACGTGCGCTTGCGGCGCACCGGGTTCTTGCGGCGCTTGCGCGTGCGAGCAGCCTTCTTGGCGGCGGCGCTGCGCTTCGCAGCTTTGCGCTTGCGGGTGGCGGCACCCTTCTTGGCGGCGGCGCGACGCTTCGCGCTCGTCGGGTTCTTCTTTGCCTTGCGGCGGCGGTAGACAGCCATTGCGGATGTTCCTTTGTTGGAGGTGGCGGAAACCTTCTTCCGCCTACGACGAACCAGAGGGGCACTCGTTCCGAGAGAGCGAGTGCTTGACGCGTTTCGACGACGACGCCGCCGACGAATCGGCCGTCCCTTACGGCCCGGGTTGACGATCATCAGTTCCACGTCCGCTCCTCGCGTAGGTGAACAGGAACCCTGCGAACGAGTAGAAAGTACCCGCTCGTCCGTGCCGGACGCAAGTTGTTTTCGCTGTAAAATCAGGGACTTAGCAACGGGCGCTCTAAAGCTACTTTACGATGCCGCGCGCTGTCACTCGCATCTGTCCGCCGCGGACCAAGATAGGGCCACTACTGGTGACGATGATGAGCCCCTTTTTGTCGGGCGTGCTCAAGAGCTTCGCGCCGCGACCAACCGCTACGTCGACGAGGTCGCCGTTCGCGTCTCGATAGGAGAGCGCCTGCACCGTCGCGAGCTGCGGCGCAGGAAGGGGGTTTGGCCGGGCCTTCACGCCGAGCAGACTAAGGGTCGACTTAGGTGCCCCGATAGCTTCACCGTCGCGTGCCTTCGACGAGGGAATGAAGACCTTCGGGTGAGACTCAAAGTCGTGAACGTAGTCGTGAACGTCCCCGTCCTTCTCCCATTTGTCCGACGCGTACAGGATCTCCTCGGCCTTACCGATGGGCACGAAGTGCTTTTCGTCAAGCAGCTTTACGCTGAGCGTTCGCTCGCTGCGCGGCTCGTCCTTCTTGTGCCACATGCTCCACGTCTTGCGGGCGTTCGTGACGGCGCGCGACGACGGGGCCGGATTGACCCGCGGACGCTCCTTCTTCAATACGCGAAAGACCGTGTTGCGATAGGTGTAGATGCCGCGCTCGTAGCCGCCGTCGATCCCGATGCGCACCATGCCGCTGTCGCTCGGCGGAGACACGCTGGAAACGACACCTCGGATGTTGAGGTCCCTGTCCCCTAGAACGGTGTCGCCCGGTTCCAAGGCGCTCGCCTTGACGTGCTTCACGTCGGCGGAGTAGTCGATCGGATCGACAGGGCCGGGGTTCGAGCGTGCAGCGACCACGTTCGCCTCGACCTCTCCCGAGAACTGAGCGTACGTGCCGAAGACGCGTTGGCCGTCGGCGTTGACGAAGCTCACGAGAATCGACCCGTCGACGAACACCCACGCGTCGTCGAAGTCGTTCCAGTCCTGAAGATGCTCCGACGCCTGCTTGGTGATGTGCGCCAGCGTGCGACGCGACCAAGCACCGCCTTCAGCCTCGTTGATGCGGTTCGCCCAGCGCTTCGCCATCGACTCTTTGTTCTCTAGCTGCTGCGCGTAGTGCATGGCGACGAAGTCATTGCGGAAACTAGACACCGTCCGCGTCCGCCCTCCGCGAGGCTTGTAGTGCAGCTTGACCGGGCGAGAGCCACGGTGGTGATCTGTATCGAACCACCACGTTCCTTCAGCGCCCTTCGCTTCCCGGAAGTCGTCGTACTCGTCGCCGCTCCACTGCAACATGCTCATCGGCGCACGTCCATGTTGTCGACGAGCGTTTCGATCTCGTCGTAGTCGCGGGCGTCGACGGGATCGCCAACCTTGACCGGCCCCTCGATTACGCTCGCATAGAAGCCGACGCGCACGGGCGCCTCTTCATCGAGCGGCATCGTCCAGAGGTCCACGTTCTTCACGCTCATCGCTTCCTCCCCCACACGTACCAGCCGACGCCGAGCCCGACGCCGAGCCACAACAGATCAACACCCACGAGCGAGAGCCCGCCGAACAACGCACCGCCGCGCGAGGCGATGATGCCTCGGGGTGCGTCGCCCGAACCGATCTTCTTCGCCATGGCCGGCAGCGGAGCGGCGAGCGCTTCAGGCGACGCGCCAAAGCGGCTTTGCGAGGTCGGCTTGCGGTAGCGGCCTGTCGCGGGGATCGAACCGACCCCGCCCTCGTAGTAGTCGTAGAGCCCGGTGTTGTAGTCGTAGACCGAGTAGACGTTGCCGCCCTTCGGGCCCATGTGGCGCAGCGCGCCGATGCCCGCGTCGACGGTGCTGCCGGCGCCGCTCACGCGCATCACCTTCTTGTGCTTCATGTCGCGCAGCATCGTCACGGTGGCGCGGTTCGCGACGGGGTCGATGGCGACGGGCCCGTGTGGCGTCAGTAGCTCGACGTAGACGTGACTGAACGCAGGTGAGCCCGGCTTGAAGCTCGCGATGGCGAAGGCAACCGGGTTGCCCGCGGCCATGAGCATCGCAGCGAGCAGCGTCGCGATGTCGTCGCAGTCGCCGGCCGGGTCCTTCAACAGTCGCGCTGGGGTCTTCAGGAACTCGACGCCGTCGATGTCCCTGATGTACCGGATGTTCTTGCAGACCCAGTAGTAGATCGCGAGCGCCTCGCCCGCGTAGTCACCCTGCGCGATGCCGCTCGTGATGCGCTCCACGAGGCTCCGCACAGCCAGGTCTTTCTTTCCCTGGTGTGCGGCGGTCCTCATCGCCTGCAGAGTGTGCGTCATCGAAGCGCGCTTCACGCGCTTCGTAGGTGTGGCGCCATTCATCATGGCCCCACCCTACCCAGGTCAGCCCGCGGTGACCAGCTTCTCGTGAACGGCCCGGAGCTTGACGTCGCCGTCGATCGAGCGCAGCGCCCACTGCTCGGGCACGTTGTTTTCGACGAACGCCAGCAGCGTCGCGGCCGGCAGCATCTTCAGGAAGCCCCGCGGCGCAGCCGGGAGCGTCGCAAGACACTTCTCGTACATCGCGTCTTCATCGAGCCCGCGCTGCATCGCGAGGTCGAGGTTCTTCACGAGCATCGTGAGCACCTCCTCGTTGGAAGCGTCGTTCGGGTAGGCCATGAACTCTACGAAGTCGTTGTACATGATGGAATCGTCCTCCTGTGGCGCGGCCTGTGGCGCGACGCCGTCCATTGGCTCTAGCTTGCGAGCCTCTTTATCGACCTCGACGAACTGAGGTCCGCCGTGTTGCTGCGGTGCGTGTTCGACGCCGCCCATCTGCGACTGGTGTCCTTGAACGGGCGTGCCCAAAGCTACTTCGCCTTGGATTTGATCGATGTTCTCGACGACGGCGACGCTGCCCGGCAGCATCTGTTGTCCGGGCTGCGGCATGAGCTGCAGCTGTTGCATCTGCGGCGGTTGCTGCGGCTGTGAACGGAGAGCCGACAAGCCGGTGACGACGGCAGGCGCGGCTTCGCCCAGACGATCTGCGATCTTCTCCCAGGTGTCCTTCTCGGGCTCGCCAGGGTTGAGCAGCTCTTGCACCTGCTGGAACTTGGCGAGCGTGTCGAGGAAGGGGTCGCCCTTGGACTTCGCGTCCTTGAGCTGGTCTGCGTAGATTTTGAGCTGCGACTCCAGCGACGCTCGCTGCATCTCGCTCATCTGCGTCATCACCTGCATCTGCAGCTGCGTCTGCTCCTTGGCGCGCGACTCTTTTTCGGAGTCGGTGCGCTGCATGAAGCTGAGCATCATCTCCATCGACTGCTTGCCGTTCGCCGCTTCGAGCGTCATCTGCTGCCGCTGCATCTCCTGCTGCGACTTCATCTGTTCGAGCTGAAGCTGAAACTGCTGGTCCTGCCGCTTCATCTCAGCTTCGTGCCGTCGGTCGGCGGCAGCCTGTTCCTCGCGGCGACGGTCGGCCTCCTCGCGGCGGCGTGCCTCGTCGCGCTCGCGCTGCTCCTTCGCCTCGCGGTCGCGGCGGTCGCTGTCCGCCTTCATCATGGTGAGGATCGGCGTCATCGCCGCGGTTGCTGCGGCGTTCGGGTCCTCAGCAGGACGATCCGCCATCTTGGCGACGAGCTGCAGCACGGTGTTGTTCATTTCGCGGATCTCTTTCTTGGCTTCGGCTTCGCGACGATCGGCGCGATCCATGATGCGGTCGAGCTGGCTGTCCTGCTCCTGCCGCGCTCGTTCTTCTTCTTTGCGCTTCTGGGTGACGCTCGTCGGGATGATGGGGTCACCGACGATGTCCACCATCTTGTTCGCCTTGAGCTGCGAGCCTTTGCCCGTGTCCTCGCGCGGACCCGTGACGAGGATCTTGTAGGTACCGCCGCCGAACTTCTTTTGGATCTCGTCGAGCCCGACGGGACGACGGAACGTCTCGCACAAGCCCGTGATGCGACGGCCGGTGTCCGTGTCAAACTCGGGCTCCATCCGGTAGACGCTGATCTTGTGTTGCCCGGGCTCGAAGTTGATGCCCGCCAGAATGTCCGCGAAGTCCTCGGACACCTGCTCGGCGAACGGCGACCGACGAGTCGCGGGGCGTCTGTGCCTGCCGCGAGGTGTGGGCTCGTCTTCGCTCTCGCTGCCGCCGTAGCGCTGCACGCGCGCCCGAGGCGGGTCGATCACCTGCGTCGTGTCCATGTCGGGCACCGGGTCGGGGTCAGGCTCGACCAGCTCCTCATCGTCATCGTCTTCGATGGGGTCGCCTTCACCGCTCACGTCGAGCGCGTCCATCGCTTCGTCGAGGTCGCCCATGCCTCCGCCGGCCGTGCCGATGTTCTGCCTCTCGCGTTCCAGCAGTTCGCTCTCAGACATTGGACACCTCCGCCTGCGCGCCGTCAGCCGGGGGAGGCACGGTCACGTCGTTGGTGGGCTCGTCGCCCTCGTCATCGGCGATCATCGGCAAGTCGGTGCTGGCGTCGAGGTCGTCGTCGTCGTCGTCGTCGTCGTCGTCGTCATCAGCTTCAAGCGCTTCCTCGGCGGCGGCGCGGACGGCTTCGTACTGCTCGAACCACAACGTGCCGCTGGCTTGGAAGGCAAGCAGCTTTTCGAGGAGGTTGCTCGGCATGTTCTCCGAGGGGACGATGCCTCCTTCGACGCCGTTGTCGCCGACGGCGACGAAGCCTGCCGTGAGCAGGATCTCATCGACGAAGCGGTGCAGCCCCGTGATGTGCTCGAACGTCGAGTCGAGGAAGTTCTTGTGCTCGTCGACGAGGTTGAGCGTCGTGAACAGCTCGCGGAAGTTGCCGTCGATCTCCATGAACTGCTTGTCGTTGTTGCGCTGCATCTGCTTGAACAGCGGCAAGATGGTCTGCAGCGCGAGTTGCTGCACATCGAGGGAACCTGCGGGCAGGCTACGAAGACGCTTCTCGGCTTTGTCGATGAGTTCAAGCATCGGTGTTCTCCTTGTCGTCGAGCGCGTCCATCGCGTCGTCGAGTGAAAGCTCCTTTTGGAAGGTGACGACGTTGTCGGCCGCCATCTCCGCTGCGGGATCGGTGCCCACCGTCGCGGTGGTGTCCTCGGGCGTGCTCGGGTGCAGCCTGTTCTGCTCGGCGATGTCTTCCGACGTCATCGGGTCGTAGCCCTCGAAGAAGGGATCGTAGGCACCGGGGTCGTCGATGATGCGCAGCGCCGCGAGCGGACGCTTCCAGATCGGCAGCACGCGCGCCTTGTACTGGTTGCACTCGGTCGACAGCTGGTCAGCCGCCATTTCGTGGCAGTGGATGGTGCCGCCGCCGACGAACGCGCACGCGCGGAAGATTTCGCCGCGCCGCAGGAAGTCGGGGTTCGCGCTTTCGACCTTCTCGACGTGCGCCCAATAGTGGGCACACGCGCGTCCGGTCTTCTGACCGTTGCAGAGTGCCTTCTGCTGGAGCATCAGGCTCCGTTTCTCTGCCTCAGGGTCGTAGTGGAACGCCATCAAAAGCACCTTCTTGCTGCACGGGAAGCACGGACTGTTGTCCCAAAGCGGTTTTCGGTCAAGACGTTTTTCGGGTACGCTCCCATGGTAGGGAGAAAAGCAAACGCTTTCCTTTCTGTGACTCTTTGCGTAACTCACTACACCCTGAGCGAGAGGGCCATGGCGAAGTACCTCAACGACAACGATCGTGACTTCCGCAAGCTCGTGGAGGAGCTAGACGGGCATCAGGCCTCGATCGCAACGATCCTCGGGGTCACCAGGCAGAGCGTCTCAGCCCGACTGCGAACCGAAAAACACGGTTCGTGGTGGCGCGCCTTCAGGCGCAAGCGCTCCAAGCGGCGCAAGGCCGAAGCGGCGCAGCGCTACAGGCGCCGAGCGCGGGAGCGCATGGCCCAGGCGTGGCCCGGGCCTCAAGGTACCTAGATCACGCTGTGACCCGGGCCGGCAGGGCTCGCCAGGACCCGCCAGAAAGCCGCTTTGCGCGGGAGGGGACCTAAGCCCCCGGAATCGCTGGGGAATCGGCCCGCTCCGCGAGGATTCCGGCGCGTAGTAGTACGTATCGCCAGCGAGCGCCCCGCGAGCGCCCCGCGAGCGCCCCGGCTGGGCATGTGTGCGCTGTCCTACACCCTGATCCCCCGCCGTGTAGGCACGGGCCTACCCGGGGAGGGCCGCGCTGGGCCGCGCTGGGCCTGGCCTAGCGCCCGTGTGACGCCTGCACACTCCCCGGCTGAATGGGGGGCCTGGGGGGAGCGTCTTCTCATCGGCTCGCAAACTCACCCACTGACCGACGCACAGCGACACGGTCCCGAGGCTCACATGTCCTACAC
>JBDGYO010000305.1:0-4979 GCA_039584015.1 Gemmatimonadota bacterium
TGCGCTTCATCAGAGGCGCTGGGCCATGTACTGCATCAGGTCCACGCAGCGCGCGGAGTATCCCATCTCGTTGTCGTACCACGACGAGACGTGGACCAGGGTGCCGTCGACCACGTACGTGGAGAGTGCGTCGACGGTACTGGAGTGCGGGTCGCCGTTGTAGTCGATCGACACCAGCGGCTCGTCGCTCACGGCCATGACGCCCTTGAGCGGGCCTGCCGCGGCCTTGCGGAACGTCTCGTTCACCTCGTCCGCCGTGGTCGCCTTCTCGACCACACACGTCAGGTCCACCAGCGACACGTTGGCCGTCGGTACCCGCAGCGCCACCCCGTCGATCTTCCCCTTGAGCTCGGGAATCACCAGGGCCGTGGCCTTGGCGGCGCCCGTGCTAGTGGGGATGACGCTCATCGCGGCGGCGCGGGCACGCCGCAGGTCCTTGTGTGGCAGGTCCAGAATGCGCTGGTCGTTCGTATACGCGTGGATCGTCGTCATGAAGCCACGCTCGAACCCGAAGGTGTCGCGCACCACCTTGACCACCGGCACCAGGCAGTTCGTAGTGCACGAGGCGTTGGAGACCACGTGATGGTTGGCAGGCTCGTAGAGCTCGTGATTCACGCCCATCACGATGGTGAGATCCTCGTTCTTGCCGGGCGCGCTGATCACCACTTTCTTGGCCCCGGCCTCGAGGTGCTTGCCGGCCGTGTCACGGCTGCGGAAGATCCCGGTCGACTCCAGCACGATGTCCACCCCGAGATCCTTCCATGGGAGATTGGCGGGGTCCCTTTCCGCCAGGACCTTCACGCGCTTCCCATCCATGACGAAGCCGTCGTCCTTCAGCTCGACGGTGCCCGAGTACCGACCGTGCACCGAGTCGTACTTCAGCAGATGCGCGAGTGTCTTCGCGTCGGTGATGTCGTTGACAGCGACGACCTCGAGGTCCGCCCCGCTCTGCATTGTGGCGCGTAGCACCAGGCGCCCGATCCGCCCGAATCCGTTGATCCCGACTTTGGTTGCCATCGTTCCCTCTCGTTCACGTTCCTTGATTCATTTCCGGTCGTGCTCCAGGGTACCGTCCGCGCGCAACTCGAAGGGGAGCGCTCGAGCGAAGGTGACGGCGCCGAGCTCGCTCCATCCTGCGGTCGCGAGAGCAGCAGCGGAGGCCGCCAGCGTCGCTCCGGTGGTGAGCACGTCGTCCACCAATATAACCGCCGCTCCACTCCGGTTTCCCGGGCTGTTCGGCGGCGGTGCGGCAGCGAACGCTCCCGCAACGTTGCTGCGCCGTTCGTCGGGAGTCAGGGCGGTCTGGGAGTGGGTGTCCCGCGGGCGCCGCAGCACCGATTCCGCGACCGGGACGCTCCATGCCGTCCCCAGGGCGCGGGCGATGACGGCCGCCTGGTTGTATCCACGCTCGGAACCGCTCGTGCGATCAGGTCGGCGAGCGGGTGTCCCAATGCGCTGTAGCCCTCGTACTTGAGATGGTGCACGATCTCGCGCGCCTCCGGCCCGAGCCAGGCGGCGCTGCGCACCCGTCGCAGCGCGGCCGGCCACTCGCTACAGAATCGGCAGGGTCCCACGGGGGGGAGCGGTTGCTGGCAGCGGTGGCACCCGCGACTGGGGCGGCGCAAGCGCGCGCGGCAGAGGCTGCAAATCAGCTCGTCCGGGCGTTCACGTGAGACGGGGCCGTCGCACGCGACACAGACGTTGGGAAGAAGCAGTCGCTCCAGCGCCCGGAGGGCGCCGGCGGTCATCTCTCGAGCGCCCGCTCCAGCGCCGCCGCCATCACGGCCCGGGGAGCGGCGTGGCCCGCGAAGAAGCGCTCGAACGCCCGCGCCCCCTGTGCTACGAGCATGGTGCGTCCGTCCTCGGCGCGCAGGCCGCGCTCGCGGCAGCCGCGGATCCAGCGGGTGTGCCCGGGGGCGTACACCAGATCGAGTGCCGCGGTGCCCTGCTCGAGCCGCTCGGCGGGGAACGGGTCGTCGTCATCCGCTCGCAGGCCGAGCGGGGTGGCGTTGATCGCCACGCCGGCAGAGCGCCCGTCGTCTACCGCGATCTGTGAGAGACCCAGCTCCCGGCCCCACGCTACGAAATGGGTGGCGTGCTCGGGCTCGCGCGACCGTACGAGCAGCGCTACATCGCGCTCGCGCGCGGCGGCGGCGACCGCGCGTGCCGCTCCGCCGGTGCCCGCCACGAGCCACGGGCCGTCCGCCTCGAGGTCGGCCACGGCGTCGAGCAGACCCTGGACATCGGTGTTGTCCCCCAGGAGCCGCTCACCCTCGGGCCAAAACGTGTTGACGGTCTCCAGCTCGGCAGCGATCGGCGTGAGGCGAATCAGCAGGCGTGCCACGTCGAGCTTGTAGGGCACGGTCACATTTCCCGCCACCCCCACCGCTTCGAATGCACGGATCACGTGGGCCACACCGGGGGGATCGACGTGGATGGCCACGTACACGGCGTCCAGCCCCAGGGCGGTGATGGCCGCATTCTGCATGGCCGGAGAGAGCGAGTGGGCGACCGGGTCGCCGATGACGGCGAGGAGGCGGCTACTCGCCCCGATCCGCATCGGCCTGCTCCTGGATGAGGCGGTTCGCTGCCTGCTCGATCAGAGTCTCCAACTCCTCGAACGTGTCGCGGTACACGTCCAGGTCACTTCCGAATGGGTCGGCCACTTCGGCACCCGGGCCGGTGCGCCCGACGTACTCCCCCACTACGTGCACATGCCCCTCGCCCCCGAGCTCGTTCACCCGCGCCCGGTGGTGCCGCGCCATCGTGAGGATCAGGTCCGACGAGCTCACCACGTCCCGCGTAAGCAGCTGCGCGCGGTGATCGGAGAGATCGAGCCCGTGCTCCAGCGCGATGAGATACGCGCCCTCGGACGCCGGAGCCCCCTCCCAGGCACCGGTGCCCGCCGAGGAGACCTTCACGCCGTCGGCGCCGCGCAGCCCGAGCTCGCGCTTGAGGAGCGCCTCCGCCAGAGGGCTGCGGCAGATGTTGCCGGTGCATACGAGCAGAACGTGCATCATGGTGCGAGGCTTCCTACCGCCGCGCGGAGCTCCGCGCGCGGGATGGCTCCTTCCCGTATCAGTCTCGGCACCGGCTCCGTGCAGTCCACGACGGTGGACGGCGGCTGGTTGCCGAGTGCCCCGCCGTCCAGCACGAGGAGCCGGCCTTGGCGGACGGGGCCCGGAAAGGTATCCGCGATGTCCCCCGCTGCGGGAGCCGTGGCGCCGCCGGGGAGGTTGGCCGAGGTGGACGTGAGCGGCATGTCCACGGCGGCGATGAGGCGTGCCATCCCGGCGTGGGAGGTCCACCGCACCGCGATGCCGCCCTCGGGACCGCGCAACGCGGTGGGCAGCTTGCCCTCCGCTGCGGGGAGCACGATGGTCAGCGGTCCGGGCCAGAAGAGATCGGCGAGCGCCTGCGCCGCCGTCCCCAGCGCGAGCCCGAACCGCTCGGCCATCTCGCGGCCAGCGACCAGCAGCAGGAAGGGCTTGCCCGCTTCGCGCCCCTTGAGCCGCGCCAGCGCCGCGACGTCCTCCTCCACTGGGCGGGAGCCGAGACCATAGACCGTCTCGGTGGGGTACGCGAGCAACCCGCCGGCGGCCAGATGCTGGTCGACGGTGGGGATCGCTGCCGCGATCTCCGGCTCGGTCGCGAATGGCAGAACCGTCATGAGGCGAGAATGGCCTCGGCGAGCGCCAGATCCTCGGCCGTGGTCACCTTGATGTTGGAGCTGTGGTCCGGCACCACCACCACGGGGTGGCCCGCCGCCTCAACCAGCGCCGCCTCGTCGGTGAAGCCCCAGTCACCGGAGCGCTCCGCACCGCGAAACGCCTCCTCCAGCATGCCGCGCGGGAATCCCTGGGGAGTCTGCGCCCGCCACAGTCCGGCGCGCTCGACGGTCTCCAGCACGTGCGGGTCGCCCTCTGCGGTGCGCTTGAGCGTGTCGGATACTGGCACCGCTGGCACGACGGCCGCCCCGGTGCCGGCGGCGGCGATCACCGCGTCGATCGTCTCCGGCGACACGAAGGGGCGGGCTGCGTCGTGCACCAGCACGAGCGAACACTCCTGGGGCAGCGCGCCGAGGGCGGCGTGCACGGAGGCAGCGCGGGTCGTGCCGCCGGCAACGAGGCAGAGCCGCCCGCCCACCACCTCGCTGAGCCAAGAGGGGGGTGCCGCAGCGTGTTCGGCCGGAAGCGCGACCACGATCTGGCACACGCGAGGGTGTTGCGCGAAGGGGCGGATGGCCCGCAGCAGCATCGGTACGCCCCCGATGGGCCGGAACTGCTTGGGCTCTCCCGCCCCGGCGCGCTCGCCCCGGCCCGCGGCCGCGAGGAGGATGCCGACGTCAGGCGGCGAGGCGGCCGGCGAGCTGGGAGACATGGTCGATCGGCACGGTGGTGAGCGGCGTCGTAACGCC
The DNA here is from genome assembly GCA_039584015.1 of Gemmatimonadota bacterium. Classification (GTDB taxonomy): domain Bacteria; phylum Gemmatimonadota; class Gemmatimonadetes; order Gemmatimonadales; family GWC2-71-9; genus WVYX01. Next base: position 4,418 of record JBDGYO010000305.1, read on the forward strand.
GGCGCGTGCCGAGATGAAGGCCGTACGGAAACCGAGGCGCTCCGCCTCGGCGAGCCGTCGCTCGACACCTCCGATGGGACGTACCTCGCCGCCGAGACCGATCTCTCCCAGGAAGAGCGCGTCGGACGGGGCGGGTTGATCGCGCACGCTGGAGCAGAGTGCGGCGGCGACGGCCAGGTCGGACGCCGGCTCGACCACGCGCATCCCCCCGGTGACGTTGACGAACACGTCCAGATCGTGGAACGACAGCCCTGCGCGGCGCTCCAGTACCGCCAGCAGCACGGCCAGGCGCCGCCCGTCCAGGCCGGTCGCCACACGCTGCGGCGTGCCGTACCCGCTCTTCGCCGCGAGGGCCTGGATCTCGATGAGCACCGGCCGAGTGCCTTCCATGAGCGCTGTGACGGCGGAACCGGCTGTGTCGACGGCGCGTCCCGCCAGAAAGGCGGCTGAGGGGTTGGGAACGGGCAGGAGACCCTGCGACGTCATCTCGAAGACCCCCAGCTCGTCGACCGAGCCGAAGCGATTCTTCACCGCCCGCAGTACACGAAAGTCCCCGCTCGAC
>JBDGYO010000306.1:0-3628 GCA_039584015.1 Gemmatimonadota bacterium
ACGGTGCTCGGTACCACCGCGTTTCTCACGGCGAGCCCGCGCATCTGCCCCCGACAGCAGACGTTCGACGTGGGTGCGAGCCTCGAGTTCCGGTTGACGCGACGCTGGCTGGTCGCGGGGAGCGTGGATCCCCTCCGCAGCTGCGAGGCGTTGACGACCCAGCTGCCGACGAGATATCAGTTCGGTCTCGACTTGTTCTGGGAAACGAGATACTAGTGCCCCGAGCCCTGCTGATCTTCAATCCGATCGCCGCCCGTACCGACGCCAAGATCGTGGGCAAGGTCTCCGATGTGTTCCTGAAGGAGGGGTGGGATCTGGACGTGGCGGGCACGACGCGCCCGGGGCACGCGAGCGAGCTGGCGCACCAGGGGGTGGAGGACGGCGCGGACCTCATCGCGGTGTACGGGGGCGACGGCACGACTACGCAGGCGATGGAGGGTGTCGTAGGCTCCGACACCCCCATGGCGCTCATTCCGGGCGGCACCGGCAACCTGCTGGCCGGCAACCTGCGCATCCCGCGCAACCCCCGGGCGGCGGCCCGGGCGGCGATTCGTGGCAAGCCGCGGCCCATCGATCTCGGTCTCATGAAGTGCGGTGGGCTCGAGCGGTACTTCGCGGTCGCGGCGGGGACGGGCATCGACGCCGAGGTCATGGCCAAGACGTCGGCTCGCGAAAAGCGGAAGTGGGGCATGGGGGCCTACGTGGCGCGCTCACTGGAGGCGCTGGGCGCCCCCAACGTGGTGTCACACCGAATAACGGTAGACGGCGAGACGTTCGAGACCCCCGCCCTGATCGTGCTGGTGGCCAACTGTGGCGAGATCATTCCCCCCATCGTGCGGCTCAAGTGGGGCATCTCGTTCGACGACGGCCTGTTCGACATCCTGGTCATCAACGCCGGTACCTTTGTCGAGACGATGGACGCCGCGTGGCGCATGATCACGGGGTTGGGACACGGCGGGGCGCGGGTCGCGTTCCTCAGCGGCAAGAGCGTGACCATTGAGACCGAGGAGCCGCGTCCGGCGGAGTTCGACGGCGAGTTGTGCGGCGAGACGCCGTTCACGGCGGAGATCGTGCCCGGCGCGATCAACATCGTGGTCCCGAAGTGAACCGAGGAGGTATGCATGGCTGACGAGCAACTGAAGGAACGCGATGCCATGGTGTGTCGCGCCTGCGGCAACGAGGAGCGCGCGTCGGAGGGATACCCCTGCGACGGATGCGGCACGTTCATCTGCCTCGTGTGCTCCATGCGCGGCGTGACGCGGTGCAAGGACTGCGAGGCGAAGGGCGGCGACGCGTCCCCGAGTGCGTAACGCGCTGACCGACGTCGAAGGCCTCCTGGTCGGGCATGCCACCGACCGTGAGGCGGTGACCGGCTGCACCGTGATTCTCGGTCCGCCCGAAGGCATGGCCGCCGCCGCCTCGGTGCGTGGCCGCGCGACGGGCACCCGGGAGTTCGACGCGCTCTCGCCGCGTCACCTGGTGCCAGGGATTCACGCGATCCTGTTGACCGGGGGCTCGGCGTTCGGCTTGGGCGCCGCAGATGGCGTGATGCGCTGGCTCGCCGAGCGAGGGCGCGGCTTCGATGTAGGTGTGGGTGTCGTGCCCATCGTGCCGGCGGCGGTCGTGTTCGACCTCGGAATGCTGGGACGATCGGATCGCTGGCCCGGTCCCGAGGGGGGCTACCAGGCGTGCGATGCCGCCGGCGTTTCCGTGGAGGAGGGTTCCGTCGGCGTGGGCACCGGCGTGACGGTCGGCAAGGTGATGGGCCCCCAGGGGGCTATGAAGAGCGGGGTCGGGACCTGGGCGGAGCAGCGGGACGAGGTCACCGTGGGTGCCCTCGCGGTGGTGAACGCGTTCGGCGACGTGCGCGACGCCGAGGGAAACATCATTGCGGGTGCGCGGCGCGATGGCGAGTTCGTGGACGCACGCCACTACCTCGCCGAGGGCGGTGCGCCGGGCGGCTCGTTCGCCCGCTCCGGCAGCAACACGACGCTCGTGGTCGTGGGCACCAACGCCCATCTCAGCCGCGGCGAGCTGGCGGAGGTCGCGGCGATGAGTGTGGATGCCATGGCGCAGCGCGTCACGCCCGTGGGCACGCAGTTCGACGGCGACATCGTGTTCGCGGTCTCGACGGAGAAGACCACAGGCGTTGCGCCCATCGCGGTGGAGATGCTGGCGCAGGATGCGGTTGCCACGGCGATCGAGCGTGCGGTGACCATGGCGGTGGGGACCAAGGAGGTACCGGGGCTTGCGGGAAACGGCTGAGAGCATGACCAACGGCATCGAGAAGCTCGTTCTGTTCGACATCGACGGCACGCTCGTGTGGACCGCCGGAGCGGGACGCACGGCGATCGGTCAGGCCCTGCTCGAGGAGATGGGGGCGACCGGCCCGATCGACGGCTTCCGCTTCGAGGGGAAGACCGACCCGCAGATCGTGATGGAGCTGATGCGGGCGGCGGATCACCCACAGGCCGAGAGCGAGGAGCACGTCGACGCCGTGTGCGATCGCTACGTGCAGCTGCTGGTTTCTGTGCTGGAGGAGCGGCGCCAGAAGGTGAAGCTCTATCCCGGCGTGGCGGCATTGTTGGAGGAGCTGCACGAGCGGGACGACGCGTTGGTTGGGTTGCTCACCGGCAACCTGGCGCGCGGCGCCGAGCTGAAGCTCGGGGCTGCGGGTCTCGACTTCTCACGCTTCGAGCTGGGAGCCTATGGCTCCGACGCCGCCGCCCGCTCCGACCTTCCGGCGATTGCGGCCGAGCGCGCCGCACCGCTCATGGGGCGCGTGCCCCAGGGCGAAGAGATCGTGATCATCGGCGACACCCCCGCGGACATGACCTGCGGTAACGGGGTCGGCGCACGGGCCATCGGGGTCACCACCGGCTGGCACTCCCGTGAAGAGCTCGAGGCGCACGACGCCTACGCGGTGTTCGACGACTTCTCCGACCCAGACCCGGTGATCGACGCGATCTACGCATGACGAGCCCCAAGCTGCTCCTGCCCCTCAGGATCCCCGAGCTCGGGCCGTCGCTCGGGAAGATCGTGACGGGCACGGGGCGTGATCCCGGCGGGATCGAGCTCGATGCGATCCGCTACCGCCTCACCACCCGTCTGTTCGAAGCCGCCGGGGAGGCGCGTCGCCTGGCTTCCAGGGAGGAGCGGCAAGCAGCCGTCACGACGGTCGGCCGCACGATGTGGCTCGAGGCGTGGGAGGAAGCGGTGGCCGGCGTGGCGGAGCTGTTGCTCGCCCGCATCGCCGCCCGGCTCGATGCGGAAGCCCAGGCCGTGCGCATGCCCAAGCGGCGCCGGCGCCGGCTGCAGCTCGACGTGGCGCAGCAGGGTGCACTGGCCGCGCGGCTCGGCTCGGCGGGGGCGGGGCTGGTGCCGGCGCTCGATTTGCTGGAGGAGCGGGCGGCGCCCGCACTCGGCGCGACGGCGCTTGAGCGCGAAACGGTAGATGCCTGGCAGGAGGCACTTGCCACCGCGGCGCGCCGGCTCGAGGCCGCGTGGCTCGAGCTGGAGGACGCAATCGAGTCGGAGTGGCGCCACTGGGAGCGGGTGGCCGACGAGGTCGCGCACTGGCGCAAGTCGCTGTGGCCGGTCCTCGTCGTCTGCGGCGTCGTGATCGTGG
>JBDGYO010000307.1:0-3606 GCA_039584015.1 Gemmatimonadota bacterium
GCCAGCGTCCGGACCGCCAGGGTCTTGGCGAGTCCGGGTACGCCCTCGAGCAGGATGTGCCCGCCGGTGAGGAGCCCGACCAGCAGACGTTCGACCATTGCCTCCTGGCCCACGACCCGCTTGCCGACTTCCTCCACCACGGCAGTGGTGATCGCTGCGTCCGGCGCTTTGACCGCCCGTGACGTCATCCGTTGTCGCCTCTCATCGCTTGATCCGTTCTCCACCGTCCTCGTACCGGAAGATCCAGGTCGCGAACCGCGGCGGCGCGATAGGATCGTCGGGCTCGATAGCCCCCCACTCGACGCCGCTGTCGCTGCGCTGGTCGCGTTGGCCGGCCTGCTCCACCATCATCTTGGCACGCCCGATCCACGCTTCGCAGTTCTCGGGCCGGAGATCCACCCACCCGCGGGCGACAGCCGGCTCGATGTCGCCATCGTCGGGCTGAATGATGACGAGCTCGCCCCTATAAACCTTCCCGCCCGGTACGACGACCGGAAGGCCCACCGACACGATGGTGGACCGCAGCTCTGCATCCTTCGCCATGAGCGCCGCGGCCTGCTTCGCCACCTTCGTCCCATTGCTCTTGGCGAGCGCCCGCACCGACTCGCACAGGCGCGACAGCACGAACGCTTCGTACAGTAGCTTGGTGAGCCGCGGCGGTCCGAGCATCTCGAACGCGACCGAACGAAGGTCGTGCTCCCGCTCCAGCGCCTCGAGTCGTTCGATGGCGGCAGACCGCAGCAGCCCCGCCCGATACGTCGGCCCCGCCGTCGAGGCGTCGAGCGCCGACATGATGTCCCGACCCGTGGGATACCCCTGCAGCTCCGACACCACGTACCCCGCGACCTCCTCCGGCGTGATGAACTCCATCTGCTTGAGCGCCGTCACGGTCTCGAACTCGTCCCGCGCGAAGAGGCCGTTCTCGCCGCAGTCGGCCCATACCGACTCGAGCAGGGAGCCGCTGTCCGTCCACCCCGCGGCCCCCTCCTGAAACGCCTCAGCGAGGGACAACGGTTGCGGGCAGTCGACCAGGCGCACCGGTTGCCCTAGACGCCGCACCGGCCCGTACCCGATCTCGCGCCACGCGATCGCGGTCGTGGGCTTGATCTCAACGGTAGCCGGGGCGCCTGGGGTGCGGGCCACGAGCCACAGCAGGAGCGAGTGCGCACCGGCGACCGCCGATTTGGCCAGCAGCGTGCGCGACGGCCGCTCCTCGGAATGGGTATAGGGGATGTTGAGCCCCATGCCACCCGTACCCGAGGTGCCGACCTTCACGTAGCCTTCGGTGCCGAACGAGCGGACACACTGCAGCATGATCTGCACGTGCCGGATGAGCTGGGGCATCGGGATGGACAGCACGTGTTCCTCCACCTGCTCCAATGTCACCGGTCCTTCCCGCGCCGCGTCGAGCAGATCGCGGGCGCTGTGGAACACGTCCTGATACGCGAACGCCGTGGCGGTATTGATGCAGTCCACCACGGCGTGCGGCTCATACCGTTGGAACAGTTGAAAGAGGAAGCTGCGGTCGAGCACCTCCCTGCTGAGCTCGCCGAGGAGGTCGCCCAACACGACCTCGCGCAGCTCCTTGTCGGCCAGGATCGCCTGTCGGTCCAGCTTGGCGGCGTCCGCCGGCACGAAGATATCGCCCCACTCGGTCACGATCTCCGTGTCGCCGGCGCACGGCGCGAGCGACTCGGCACCGGCACGCACCTCATCATCGTACAGCGCCACCAGCACGATCCGCTTCGGGCCGCGCAACAGCAGCTCGCGGGCCACCGCGTGACCCACCAAGCCGGTGCCGCCAAGCATCAGAATCGTCTTGCCCTTGAGTTCCATGACCCCTATTCCGTCGTCACTGCCTCGAGTTCACGTCGCGAGAGGTAGCGCCACTTCCCCACCGCCAGCCGACCCAATTGCACGGGACCGTACGAGAGGCGCGTCAGGCGCTCCACCTTGAGCTTCAGTCGATCACACATGCGCCGCACGATACGATAGCGTCCTTCGGCCAGCACCAGCGTCACATCGCTCGAGCCGCGCGCCACCGGCCGCACCCGCGAGCGGACCACCCGCACCGGCCGGCCGTCGATCACGATCTCCCGCTCCAGCGCCCTTCGAATCTCGTGTGGCGGGCGGCCGTGCACCAGCACCCGATAGGTGCGCTCCACCGCGTAGCGCGGGTGGGTCAGGCGGTGCGCCGCCGCTCCGTCGGTCGTGAACAGCAGCAGGCCCGTCGTCGCCACGTCCAACCGCCCGACGTAGGTGAGCCCGGGCACATCGGGGAGCAGCCGGAACACCGTCTTGCGCCCCCTGGGATCCCGCTTCGTGACCACGTAGCCCACCGGCTTGTGCAACGCGATCCACACGACCCGGCCGGGACGGATGGTGCGGCGGCCGACCGTGATCACGTCCGCCTCCGGATCCACGCTGCTGCCGAGGGTGGCCACCTTCCCGTTCACCCGGACCCGGCCGGCCTCGATCAGCTCCTCTGCACGGCGGCGCGAGGCGACCCCGGCACGTGCCAGGGCCCGCTGCAGCCGCATCTTCGTCACGTCTCGCCCAACTCTCCCGTTTCGGTCGGCACGCGCAGCGCCACCGAGAGCTCCTCGAGCCGGGGCAACTCCTCCAAGGACCGGATGCCCAGTAACTCGAGCAGCTGCGGTGTGGTTCCGTAGAGCAGCGGCCGGCCCAAGCCCTCGGCGCGCCCGACCACCGCGATCACCTCGCGGTCGAGCAGCGAGCGCAGGACACCCTCCACCGAAACGCCACGGATCTCCTCGATGTCGGCACGGCTCACTGGCTGCCGATACGCGATCACGGCCAGCGTCTCCAGCGCCGCGCGGCTCAGCTTGCGGGGCCGGTGCACGATATGCGCTTGGGTGATGATCTCGGCCAGGTCCCTCCGGGTGAGGAGCTGCCAGCCCTCACCGACCTCGACCAACTCGACCCCGTGACGGTGCTCCTCGTAGTGCCGGCGCAACTCGTCCAGCGCGGCCTCGAGCTCTTCTCGGGACCCGCCGGGTGCGAGGCGTCCCAGATCCTCGAGCGAGAGGGGGTGCGCCGCCGCGAAGAAGGCGGCCTCAAACAGCTGCGCGATCGGGTTCACGTCGGATCGTCACCGAGCCAAAGGTCTTGCGTTGCGCCAGGCGGATACGGCCCAACCTGGCGAGCTCCAACACTGCGATCAGCACCGAGAGCACGTCGGCCACACTGGTCGCCTCGCCGATCGCGTCCAGCAGCGTGAGCCGTTCGCGCTCCTCCAGGAGCGCCTCGATGCGGCGCGTCGCGCCCTCCACGTCCAGCGGGCGTGGCACCACCCGGTGTAGTACCGGCTCCGGCAGCGACTCGACCAGCTCCTCCACCGCCACCAGCAGCTCCGCCAGGGTGAGCGTGATCGGCCGCGGCGGGAGATCCGGCGGCTCCGCGAACCAGCCGCGCGGGAACCGGCCCGCGTGCTGACTCGACTGCTGGGCGAGCCAGTCCGCTACCTCTCGGACCTGCTCGTACTCCAGCAGACGCCGCACCAACTCGGCCCTCGGATCCTCCCACCCCTCTTCGTCGAACGGCCGCGGCAGGAGCAGTTGGATCTTGATGCGCAGCAAGTGGGCG
>JBDGYO010000308.1:0-10009 GCA_039584015.1 Gemmatimonadota bacterium
CTACTATCCGCCGCGCGGTGACAACAAGGAGGGGTGGGACAACATCGACATCTTCGGATGGCTCGGCTATCCGATGCAGATCAAGATCGACTTCCTCTGCCGCGATTCGATCCTGGCGGCGCCGATCGTGCTGGATCTGGCGCTGTTCCTCGATCTGGCGCAGCGCGCCGGGATGGTGGGGATCCAGGAGTGGATGTCCTTCTACTTCAAGAGCCCCATGGCGGCGCCGGGCCTGAACCCCGAGCACGACCTGTTCATCCAGCAGACCAAGCTGAAGAACACGCTGCGTTGGCTCATGGGTGAGGATCAGATCACCCATCTCGGGGTCGAGTACTACGAATACGAGAAGGTGTGAGCGCCGCTGATCTCGTAGTCATCGTCCTCGGCGTCCTGCTCATCGCAGGCGAGCTGTGGTTCTTCCTGGGACCACGGAAGATTCCGGCGTCCGGGCCGCCCAAGGGCGGGGTGCAGGAGCTCCGCATCGTCGTACGGGACGGCTACAATCCGGCGACCATGACCGTGGAAGCCGGCCGGCCGGTGCGCCTGCTGTTCTACCGGGACGAAACGAACGAGTGCTCCCAGCGCGTGGTCTTCGATGGATTGGGGATCGACCAGGAGCTGCTTCCCTTCAAGACGACTCCCATCCAGTTCACCCCCAAGGACCCGGGCGACTATCCGTTCCGCTGCGGCAAGTCGGTGATGAAGGGCCGCATCGTGGCGCAGGTCGGTCGTGAGGGAGCGCGGGCCAACCTCGGCAAGGGGCATGTGAAGCATGGGTAGCCAGCGCATCACCCTCCCGGTCGAGGGCATGACCTGCGGTGCCTGCGCGACCACGGTGCAGAAGCGGCTACAGCAGGCGTCGGGCGTGCACGACGCGGTGGTGAACTACGCCACTGGGAAGGCCACGGTCCAGATCGACGACACGCAGGTCAGCGTTGCCGAGTTGGTGCGGGCCGTGCGCGACTCCGGGTACGACTGCGCCAAGGCGACGGTAGTCATCGCGGTCGAGGGCCTGCATTACGCCACCACGGTGGCGCGGCTGGAGCAGGAGCTCAAGGAGCTCGAAGGCGTGCTGAGCGCCACCGCCAACCAGGCGACGGAGCAGGTGCGGGTCGAGTACATCCCCGGGCTGACCTGGGCGAAGCACATGGAAGCGGCCGTGCAGCGCGCGGGATTCTCGGTGGCCGAGCCGGTGCCGTCGGATGATCCGGTCGAGCGCGAGCGGCTGCGCCGCAAGGCGGAGGTGCGCAAGCTCTCCGGGAAGTTCGCGCTCGCGGCGGTTGCGGCCGTGGTCACGATGATCGGCTCGATGCCGCTCATGGCCGGGATGGAGGCCAAGGAGCACGACCTGGTCGCCCGGCTGATGGCGCCGCTGAACGACACGCTCGCCGGATGGCTCCCGGCGCTGTACACGTTCGGAGCCACGAATCCCGAGATGCTCAAGCTCGCCCTGATGCTGATCACGCTGCCGGTGCTGCTGTGGAGCGGCCAGCAGTTCTTCAAGGGGGCGTCGAGCGGGCTCAAACACCGCAGCGCCGACATGAATACCCTGATCGCGGTGGGCACGGGGGCGGCCTTCCTGTACTCCCTCGTGGCCACGCTGCTCCCCTGGGTGTTCAGCGGAGCGGGCCTTCCCGCCGACGTCTACTACGAGGGCGTGAACGCCATCTACGAGGGCGTGAACGCCATCATTGCGCTCATTCTCCTGGGACGGCTGCTCGAGGCACGGGCCAAGGGGCAGACCTCCCAGGCCATCCGGCGCCTCCTCGCGCTGCGCCCCAAGACCGCCACGGTGCAACGTGGTGGCCAGGAGGTGGAGGTCGCGGTCGAGTTGGTAGAGGTGGGAGACAAGGTGATGGTGCGTCCCGGTGAGACGCTCCCGGTAGACGGGGTGGTCATCGAGGGCGAGTCGAGCGTGAGCGAGGCGATGCTCACTGGCGAGCCGATGCCGGTGGCCAAGCAGCCGGGCGATGAGGTGTTCGGTGGCACCGTCAACACCACGGGCTCGTTCACGTTCGAGGCGAAGGCCGTGGGCACCGACACCGCGCTGGCGCAGATCGTGCGCCTGGTGGAGGAGGCGCAGGGCACCAAGGCCCCGGCGCAGCGCCTCGCCGACAAGGTGGCCGGCGTGTTCGTGCCCATCGTGATTGCCGTGGCCATCGTCGCCTTCCTGGTGTGGTGGGTCCTTGGCCCGTCACCGGTCGTCGTCTACGCCACGGTGGCATTGGTGACGGTACTGGTGATTGCCTGTCCCTGCGCGCTCGGGCTGGCCACGCCAACGGCCATCATGGTCGGCACCGGGAAGGGTGCGGAGCACGGTGTGCTCATCCGCGGCGGCGAAGCCCTGGAGGGCGTGCACCAGCTCGACACGGTGGTGTTCGACAAGACGGGGACGATCACGGTGGGGCGGCCGACCGTCACTCACGTGATGGGGGCCAAGCGCTCCGACGGTACCACGGTGAGTCCGGCCGAAGTGCTGCGGCTGGCGGGCTCGGTCGAGACGCGTTCGGAGCACCCGCTGGCGCACGCCGTGGTCCAGGAGGCGGCAGAGAAGAACATCCAGTTGACCCCCGCCGAGCGGTTCGTGGCGATGGAGGGCCGCGGCGCCCGCGGCATCGTCGGCAAGTACCTGGTCGAGGTGATCTCGGCGCGGCACACCGAGGAGCGGAGCCTCTCGCTGGGATCGCTGGTGCGTCCTCTGGAGCATCACATCCTGGCCGGCCGCACCCCGATCGTCGTCGTAGTGAACGACACGGTGCAGGGGCTGCTGGCGGTCACCGACGAGGTGAAGCCCGAGGCGAAGGCCGCCGTCGAGCGACTCAAGAAGATGGGACTCGAGGTCTACGTCCTCAGCGGCGATATCAAGAAGACCGCGAGCATCGTGGCAAAGGAGGTTGGGATCGACCGGGTGCTCGCCGAGGTGGATCCCCGCTCCAAGGCGGAGGTGATCAAGCGCCTGCAGCAGGAAGGCCACCTGGTGGCCATGGTGGGCGACGGGATCAACGACGCACCTGCCCTGGCCCAGGCCGACATCGGCTTCGCCCTCGGGACTGGCACCGACGTCGCGGTGGAGGCCTCTGACGTCACGCTGGTGCGCGGACACCTGGGCGGCGTCGTGGCCGCCATCGAGCTGTCGCGCCGCACGACGCGCACGATCCGCTCCAACCTGTTCTTTGCGTTCATCTACAACGTGCTGGCCATTCCGCTGGCCGCTGGGATTCTCTATCCGTTCACCGGGCTGCTACTGAGCCCAATCGTCGCCAGCGCGGCCATGGCCCTCTCCAGCCTCAGCGTCGTGGGGAACTCCCTGCGGCTGCGGCGCTTCAAACCTTCGATAGCGACCTAGGACATATGCGGTACTTCCATCGGACATCCATCGCGCCCGACGACGTGCTGGCCGAGGCCGACGCGTACTTCGGTGAGTGGCTCGAGCGCACCGACGCCGGCGACCGCCGTCGCAGCTTCACCGGCACGGTCGGCCGCATCGACCTGACGGTCGAGGCGGAGGGCGGGCACTATACGCTGATCAACGTGGTTACGGATCAGGTGGGGGAGAGTGAGGCGGACAAGGTGGCCAAGCGCTTCCTCAGCATGGTGCACAAGCGGGCAGAGCCCCGGCACGAGGTGAAGGGGGCGTATTAGCCGCTCGCTGCACGGCCACGCCGGGGGAAGAGGGAAGAGGGAAGAGGGAAGAGGGAACAGGGAAGGGGGAAGGGTACTTCGGGACTGTCGTACCTTTCCCCCTTCCCGCTTCCCCGAAACCGGAATCGAACTAGCTCAGAGGTAGTGATTAATCCCATGGCATCCATCAAGCTCAGCGTATCCGGCATGACCTGTGACCATTGCGTCGCGAAGGTCCAGAAGGCCCTCCAGGACGTGGACGGCGTCTGGGGGGTCTTCGTGGAGCTCGACGGGGGCACGGCCGAGGTGGACTTCGACGACGCGAAGGCCGGGCCCGACGCGCTCACTCAGGCGGTAAAGGCCGCGGGATACGAGGCCGCGGTTGGCTGAGGTCACCTACCTCGAGGCCCTGCGACAGGGCCTTCGGGAGGAGATGGAGCGCGACGAGCGCGTCTTCATCCTGGGCGAGGATGTGGGCGCGTACGGTGGCGCCTTCAAGCTGACCGAGGGGTTTCTCGAGGAGTTCGGAGCCGACCGCGTGATCGACACTCCCATCAGTGAGGCGGCGATCGTGGGTGCTGCGGCGGGGGCCGCGCACATGGGCATGCGGCCGGTGGCGGAGATGCAGTTCATCGACTTCATTGCCGCGGCGTACGACGTCCTCACCAACTACGTGGCCACGGCGCGCTACCGAGCTGGGCTCGCGACGCCCATGGTGGTGCGTGGTCCCGCGGGCGGCTACGGGCGCGGCGGACCGTTCCACTCCCAGATGCCGGAGGCGGCCTTCTTTCACACGCCGGGGCTCAAGCTGGTCTGTCCGGCCACCGTGCGGGACGCCAAGGGACTCATCAAGGCGGCGATTCGAGACGAGGATCCGGTCATCTACTTCGAGCACAAGTTCCTGTACCGCCGCATCAAGGAAGAACTGCCTGAGGACCAGGAGGTCCTGACGCCGATCGGGGAGGCGCGGGTCGCACGAGAGGGAACGGATCTCACGATCGTCACATGGTCGGCGACGGTGTGGAAGGCGCTCGAGGCGGCCGAGCAGCTGGCCGAGAGCGATGGCGTGTCGGTCGAGGTGGTGGACCTGCGCAGTCTGCTGCCGATGGACGACGCGGCGATCGTGGCGTCGGTGCGGAAGACGAACCGGCTGCTGATCGTCCACGAGGATACCCGCACGGGCGGGGTCGCCGGCGAGATCACCGCCCGCGTCAGCGAGCAGGCCTTCGAGTGGCTCGACGCACCGATCCGGCGCGTGACGGCGCGCGATGCGCCGCTGCCGTACTCGGCGCAGCTCGAGGACTACGTGTTGCCGCAGACGGAGGACATCGTCGCGGCCGCGCAGGACCTATTGGCGTATTAGGGGGAATCCCCGCTCCCGCACCCGTCGGGTTGCGGGTATGTTGCTAGACCACTGAATCACCACGAAGCAGGAGAGCCGCATGGCCCGTGTAGACGTCATCATGCCGCAGATGGGCGAGTCGATCGCCGAGGGCACGGTCTCGCGGTGGCTGAAGCAGGTGGGGGACGAGGTGAAGCGGGACGAGGCCATCCTCCGCACCGGCCGCAGCGCCGGCACCCGCCGCTCCGGCTCCCGCACCGACTCCCGTGGCGCCGGTCGCGGTGCCGCCTGGCGGCGACGGCGGCGGGAACGGCGGGGCGGAGACTGCCGACGAGCGTCTGCGGCAACGCTCCACGCCGCTCGTGCGGCGCATGGCCGCGGAGCACGGCGTGGACATCAGCGGCGTGCCGGGGACCGGCCACGCGGGTCGCGTGACCAAGAAGGACCTCCTGGCGTTCATCGAGGGCGGCGCGCCCAGAACGGCGCCCGCGCCGGCTGCCGCCACGGCCGCACGCAGCGCCGTTGCGCACCCGACGGTCGAGGCGTGGCCCGGCGACGAGGTCGTGCCGATGAGCCGCATCCGCAAGCTCACGGCCGACCACATGGTGCTGTCGCGCCGCATCTCTGCGCACGTGACCAGCTTCTACGAGGTCGACTTCACACCGATCGCTCGGCTGCGCCAGCAACTCAAGCCGGCGTTTGCCGAACGGGACGCCAACCCGACCTACATGGCATTCATCGTCAAGGTGATTGCCGACAACCTGCGCAAGCACCGGGTCGTCAATGCCTCGGTGAGCGGGGACACCATCATCTACCGCCAGTCCATCAACGTCGGGATCGCGGTGGCACTGGATTGGGGGCTCATCGTCCCCGTGCTCAAGCACGCCGACGAACTCTCGCTGCTGGGCATCGCCAAGCGGATGGCCGACCTGGCCGAGCGGGCCCGCACCAAGCGGCTCAACCCCGACGAGGTGCAGCAGGGCACGTTCACGATCACCAACCCGGGAACGTTCGGCTCTTACATCGGTGCACCGATCATCAACCAGCCACAGGTGGCGATCCTCGGGGTGGGCACGATCGAGAAGCGTCCCATGGTGATGACGTTGGACGACGGTCAGGACGTGATCGCGATCCGCACGTTGGGCATGCTCTCCATGTCGTACGATCACCGGGTGGTGGACGGCGCGGATGCCGACCGGTTCATGGCGGACGTGAAACGCGACCTCGAGGAGTTCACGAACGGAGGGCTGTGATGGCGCGCCGCGTTATCGAGATCGAGGGCGAGCGCTGGCACGTCTATCCGTCGGGCCGGGTCACGGTCTACACGCACGACGAGCTCGGGCTGGTATTCGAGAAGGGCACCGGGCCTGACCTGGTGCGGCGAGTGACCCGGTTTCGCTCGCTCGGTGCAAGCAGCCGGGACGCTGCGCTGGTCGATCTGTCCGACGCCCAGCTCGTCGAGTATTATCGCCAATCCCAGGGAGACCGGACGAGCCCCGAGGTACGCTACGGCCGCAGGGCCCGGTAGCACGTGGGCGCGATCGATCTCCATCTCCACTCCAATGCCTCGGACGGGGGGCACCCGCCGGCCGAGGTGGTCCGACGTGCCGCGGCCGCCGGTCTCGCCACCATCGCTCTCACCGATCACGACACGCTCGCGGGGCTGCCCGAGGCGCTGAAAGCCGGGGCGACTGCCGGGGTGCGGGTGATTGCCGGCTGCGAGTTCAGTGTGGCCACCAACTGGGGCGAGCTGCACCTGCTCGGCTATTTCCTGCCCCTCGCCGAGCAACGCGTCGAAGACTACCTGGCCGACAAGCGCCGAGCCCGGGTGCGGCGCGCCGAACAGATCGTGCAGCGGCTCAACGGGCTGGGCGTCGAAGTGGGTGTCGACGAAGTGCTGAACGAGGCGTGCGGGGACGCCATCGGCCGGCCCCACGTGGCGCGTGCGCTCGTGCAACGCGGCGCAGTGCCCGATGTGGACGCCGCCTTCCGCAAGTATCTCGGCTGGCGCCGGCCGGCCTTCGTGCCGAAGGTGCTGCCGCCGGTCGAGGAGGTCGCGCAGCTGGTGCGGTCGGTGGGTGGGGTGACGTCGGCCGCCCACCTCAAGGACCGGGCAACACGCGGCAGCTTGAAGTTGCTCAAGAAGGCAGGGGTGGATGGCGTGGAGGTGCACCACCCGTCCCACGGCGAAGCTCGGGCCAACCGCACGTTACGATTGGCCAATGAGTTGACCATGCTCCCCACCGGGGGGACGGACTGGCATGGCGACACCCCTGACGCTGTCGACCGGGCACCGCTCGGGTCGGCGGACGTTCCCGCGGAGTGGTTGGAGCGACTCGAGCGACTCCATCAGGAACGCAGATCTCTGTCGGAGGCCACGCAATGAAGGACATGATCGCGGTCGGGGACACCGCCCCCG
This sequence comes from Gemmatimonadota bacterium, assembly GCA_039584015.1. Classification (GTDB taxonomy): domain Bacteria; phylum Gemmatimonadota; class Gemmatimonadetes; order Gemmatimonadales; family GWC2-71-9; genus WVYX01. The sequence continues at coordinate 7,383 of JBDGYO010000308.1, forward strand.
ATTTCGAGCTGAAGGGTTCGAACGGCGCCACGTACCGGTTGAGCGAAGTGCTCGAGACGGCCCGCGCGCTGCTCATCTTCTATCCGGGCAACAACACGCCTGGGTGAAACCGCCAACTCTCCGCCGTGCGCGATGAGATAGCCCAGTATCGAGACGCCGACGTGCAGCCGTTCGGCGTGGAAGCGACCGGTGACTTCGGCGCGCTCAAGGCCGATGGCAAGCGGATCCAGCGTACCGTGGTGCTGGTGGACCGCGACGGCACCGTCGTGTTCTCCGCTCGCGGAATGCCAGGTGCCAGCGAGAGTCTCCCCGCTTTGCAGGGTCGCTAAGTTTCAGCAATGGCACGGGAACTCGGACCCCCGGGCCGTGGTTGTGAGGAGCGGCGGCCGGCGGCGTGCGCGCCGCGGGGAAGCGAACGAGAGGCAAGCAGAGGCTCCAGTGACTGATACGAAGACGCATGACGTGATCATTGTGGGCGGTGGTCCCGCCGGGCTGTGCGCGGCGATGTACGCGGGGCGCGGCATGCTCGAGACCCTGGTCATCGAGCGGGGCATGACCGGCGGCGAGATGCTGAACACCGACCTCATCGAGGATTACATCGGCTTCGAGAGCATCAAGGGCCCTGACCTGGCCAAGAAGATGACCGATCACGCGCTCAAGTTCGGCGCGGAGATCATCATGGATACCGTCGAGTCCATCACGAAACTGGATGACGGGGACTTCGAGGTGAGGACCCAGCTCGACAAGACCTACTCGGCTCCCGCGGTGATCATGACGGCTGGCGGCACGCCGCGGAAGCTGGACGTCCCGGGCGAGAAGGAGTACGCGGGGCGCGGCGTGTCCTACTGCGCCGTGTGTGACGGAGCCTTCTTCAAGGGGGAGATTCTGGCCGTGGTGGGCGGCGGCGACGCCGCGGTGGAGGAGGCCGACTACCTCACGCGTTACGCGGAGAAGGTCTACCTCATACACCGGCGCGACGAGCTGCGGGCGGCCCCGATCCTGCAGAAGCGGGCCCTCAACAACCCCAAGATCGAGGTGATCTGGAACAAGGTGGTGGAGGAGGTGCACGGCGAGCCCAAGGGTGTGACCCATCTGACCCTCGAGGACACGCAGACGGGCAAGAGCTCCCGGCTCGACGTGGGTGGGATCTTCATCTTCATCGGGTTCAACCCGAACTCCGGCCTCATCAAGGGGCACTTCGACCACGATGAGAGCGGGTACATCATCACCGACGACCACATGATGACGTCGATCCCCGGCCTGTTCGCGGCGGGTGACCTGCGCGTGCAGCTAGTGCGGCAGATTACCACGGCCGTGGGGGATGCCACGACGGCGGCCATGGCGGTGGAGAAGTACCTCACGGAGCGGCGGGACGCGGAGCAACCGGCTGTTGCCTCGCCCTAACGTCATCTGCCTCACCAACGGCGTCTATCAGGAGAACTGCTACCTCCTGGCCGATCCCGACGCGGGTGCGGCCGTGCTCATCGACCCCGGTGAAGAGGCCGACCTCTTTCTGCGCCGCGTCGAAACCGAGCGGCTCACGCTCCAGGCCATCTGGCTGACCCACGCCCACCTGGATCACATCCTGGGGGTGAAGGCGGTGGTCGAGCGAACCGGCGTCCCCGTCTACCTGCACCCGGCCGATCGGCCGCTGTACGACGGCGTGGCACAGCAGGGTGCGTGGCTCGGCGTGCGGGCCGAGCAGCCCCCGGTCCCCGACCACGAGATCGCCCACGGCGACATCCTGACGGTGGGAAGCCTCGACTTTGAGGTGCGGCACGTGCCCGGCCACAGCCCCGGAAGCGTCGCCATCATCGGGCACGGAGTGGCGTTCGTGGGCGATGCGGTGTTCGCGGGCTCGGTGGGACGGGTGGACCTGCCGGGCGGCGACGGCGCAGGGTTGCTTGCGAGCATCCAGGAGCAGCTCCTTCCGCTGGCGGACGAGACGGTGGTGTACTCGGGCCACGGACCGGAGACCACGATCGGCGTCGAGCGCCGCTCGAACCCGTTCCTCACCGGGGCGATCCCGCTTGTCTAGACGACGGACACTGCCATGACCGAGCCCGACCCCCGCATTCGACCGCGCACTCCTGACGAAGTCGCCCCGGAGGTCAAGACGATCTTCGAGACCTTCCTGAAGGAGCGGGGTAACATTCCCAACATGTTCCGCACGGCGGGGATTCGCCCCAAGCACCTCACGACGATGATCGCGCACTTCCGCACGGTCATGACCGAGGGCGACGTCCCGCCCGTGCTCAAGGAGCTGCTCTCGGTCCGTGTCTCGGCGTTCAGTCCGTGCCGCTACTGACTGGCATCCCACACCGCCTTGGCAAGGCGGCTGGGTGCGAAAGAGGAGTGGATCGCCGCGGCGCGCATCGAAGCGCCCGAGCAGCGTCCTCGGGCGGAGCCGTCGCTCGACGGCATGGAGCAGAGCTGGCAGGTCGCGCTGCGCTACGCCGAAGTGGTGACCGACTCGGGCCACGCAGTAACCGACGAGGACTACGCGGAGCTCTCGCGCCACTGGAACGAGGGCGAGATCGTGGAGATCACGATGGTGATCGGGCTGTTCGCGTACTTCAATCGCTTCAACGACGCGCTGCGGGTGGAAGTCACGCGCTAGGGTGACC
>JBDGYO010000309.1:0-3593 GCA_039584015.1 Gemmatimonadota bacterium
TCACGGTGAGCGTGCCGAGCGCCCTCGAAGTCCTGGAGACGCGCCGCGGTGACTGCAACGAGCACACCGTCCTGTACGTGGCGTTGGCCCGGGCCGTGGGCATCCCGGCACGGACCGCTGCCGGGCTGGTCTACGTGGACGGCGCGTTCTACTACCACGCCTGGCCCGAGGTCTTCCTCGACGGCTGGGTGGCGGTGGATCCCACTTTCGGCCAGTTCCCCGCCGACGCCGCGCACCTGCGCTTCACGATCGGTGGACTCGCGCAGCAGGCCGAACTCATTCGGCTCATCGGCCAGCTCACTCTCGACGTGGTGGAAACGGAATGATCCGGCTGGAGAAGCTCACCAAGACCTACGGCAAGTTCTGCGCAGTCGACGCCATCGATCTGCACGTGCCCCGGGGGCAGCTCTTCGCCTTCCTCGGACCCAACGGGGCCGGCAAGACCACCACCCTGCGCATGATCGCCGGGATTCTCCGCCCCACCTACGGACGCATCTGGCTCGGCGGCGACAACGTCACCACCGAGCCCCTCGCGGCCAAGGCCCGACTCGGCTTCATCCCCGACCGACCCTTCGTCTACGAGAAGCTCACCGGCGCGGAGTTCCTCCGCTTCGTGGCCGGTCTGTACGGACACGACGGCAGCGCGGTGGAGCGTCGCATCGACGAGCTGTTCGAGTTGTTCGAGCTGTCGGTGTGGAAGAACGAGCTCGTCGAATCGTACAGCCATGGCATGCGACAGAAGCTCATCATCTCCAGCGCGTTGATCCACCGGCCCGAATGCATCGTGGTGGACGAGCCGATGGTGGGTCTCGACCCCAGAGGTGCCCGCCTGCTCAAGGACATCTTCCGCGCCTTCGTCGAGAAGGGTGGGACCGTGCTGATGAGCACGCACACGCTCGAGGTGGCGCAGGCGATGTGCGACCGCATCGCGATCATCCAGGAGGGACGGATCGTCGCACGGGGGACCATCGACGAGCTGCGCAGGCAGACCGCGGCCGGCCACGCCTCGCTGGAGGAGCTGTTCCTCAAGCTCACCGGCGGGTCGGCGGTACAGGAGCTCGCGGCAATCCTCAGCGACTGATGCAATCGCTCGCCCAGATTCTGGAGCCGAAGTGGCGCACGGCGCTCGCGCGGGTGCGCCAGGGACAGGGACGCGGCGGCAAGGCGCTCATCGTCGGCACGGTGGGGCTGATCTTCTGGACAGCGATCTTCGGGGTGCTGTACCGGGTGCTGGTCTACTTCCGTGGGGTGGAGGAGATCGGCCCGCTGCTGGCCGGGAAGCTGCTGAGCCTCCTGCTTCTCTCGTTCCTCGCGATTCTGCTCCTCTCGAACGTGATCACGGCGCTCTCATCGTTCTTTCTGGCCAAGGACCTCGACCTCCTGGTCTCCGCGCCGGTTGATTGGCTCAACATCTACCTCGCCAAGCTCGGCGAGACCATGCTGCACAGCTCCTGGATGGTGGCGCTCATGGCGGTGCCGATCTTCTCGGCCTACGGCGTCATCTACGGGGGGGGATGGCTGTTCGGTCCCTACGCCGTCGCCGTGTTCTTGCCGCTCATCGTGATGCCGGCGGTGGTCGGCAGCGCGTCGACGCTGATCCTGGTCAACATCTTCCCCGCACGCCGCACCCGTGACCTGCTCTCGGTGATCGCCATTCTGGCCGCGGGCGGGGTGGTCCTGCTGTTCCGCATCGTTCGCCCCGAGCAACTGGCCCGCCCGGAAGGGTTCCAGAACCTGCTCGACTTCATCACGGTGCTGCGCACCCCCACGTCACCCTTCCTTCCCAGCGAGTGGGCAACGGACGCGCTGATGGGCTACCTGGTCGGGCCGCTGGACTGGTTGCCGTTGGCGCTGCTGTGGAGCACGGCCGGTGCCCTGGTGGTGCTGGGCTCGTGGCTCCACTTGCGGCTCTATCCCACGGGGTTCACCCGGGCCCAGGAGGGCGCCGAACGGTTCATCAAGGGGTGGGTCTGGCGCGCCATGCTCGACCCGCTGTTCAAGCCGCTGTCGGTCGCGCGCCGTGAGTTCGTGATCAAGGACCTGAAACTGTTCTTCCGGGACACCACCCAGTGGAGCCAGCTCATCCTGTTGGGCGTGCTGGTAGTCATCTACCTGTTCAACATCCGAGCGCTGCCGCTGTTCACCGGGGAGCGCGTTCCCTTCTTTCTGGTGACGGTGGTGTCCTTCCTGAACCTCGGCCTGGCCGGCTTCGTGCTGTCCTCGATCGCGGCTCGGTTCGTGTTCCCAGCGATTTCCCTCGAGGGACGACAGATGTGGCTGCTGCGCTCCAGCCCCCTCGATCTGCGCGCCTTGCTGTGGTCCAAGTACTGGGTGGGAACGGTGCCGCTCCTCGTGCTGGCGGTCGTGATCACGGTGTTCACCAACATCATTCTCCGAGCCTCGCCGTTCATGATGGTCGTGAGCACCGGGACGATCGTGCTCCTCACCTTCGCCATCAGTGCGATGGCGCTCGGATTTGGGGCGCTCTATCCACAGTTCGAGACCGAGAACGCCGCCCAGATCCCGACCTCCTTCGGTGGACTCGTCTTCATGATGACGACGATCGCGCTGCTGGCCCTCGTCATCGTGATCGAGGCCGTACCCGTGTACCGCTACCTCCGAGCGGGTTTCCGCGGAGAGCCGGTCACTGTGGATGCCACTATGGTCGGCGCGTTCGTGGCGGTGGTGGTGATCTGCACGCTGGCGACCATCGTGCCTCTCAAAGTGGGGCTCGGGAGGATGGAAGGATTCGAGTTCTAGCCGACCCAGGCAACTGGCGGTCCTCTCCTATCGTCTCCCGCATCCGCTCCCTCAGCGAGCGCCTACCTCTGTGGGAGCTCCTCGTGGCACTCGCTGCCATGATCCTGTACGCGCGCACCGTGGGCTTCGGATGGGTATACGACGATCAGCTCGACGTCGTCAGGAACAGCTTCGTCCAGTCGCTGCGACATCTCCCCGAGATACTCTCGACCACCAGTTGGACCGGCGCCGACGGCGAGAGCCATCTCTATCGCCCGTTCGCGCTCGTGACATACGCGGTGAACTACCAGGTCTCCGGCCTCGATGCCTGGAGCTACCACCTGTTCAACGTGCTGCTCCACGCCGGCGTGTCGGTGCTGGTCTATCGCGTGGGGAGGCTGTGGGGGCTCTCTGCCACGGCGGCCGGCCTGGGCGGGCTCCTGTTCGCGGTGCACCCGGTACACGTGGAGGCCGCCGCTGCGGTGTTCGGACGCAAGGACGCGCTTGCGGCGCTCTTCACACTCACGATGGTACTGGCCCACCGACGCGCCATGACCCGAGGAGGACGGTACGCGGTACTCCCCGTGGTGGCCTATGCCTGCGCCATGCTGTCGAAGGAGGTCGGGGTAGTGGGCCTGGCGCTCGTGGCCGCTCACGACTGGCGTCTCGAGTCGGACCACCGCCTGCTCGCAACTCAACGCGCCGTCGGCCTGTACGTCGCGTACGCGCTGACGTTCCTCGCCTACCTGGCCGTGCGGACCAGCGTCGTGGGGGGATTCGGCGTGGCGGACACGTCGGCTCTGGACAACCCGTTGATGACCGCGACGCTCGGCACGCGCCTGCTGACCGCGGTC
>JBDGYO010000310.1:0-3587 GCA_039584015.1 Gemmatimonadota bacterium
ACGCGCGGCACGCCCGGAACTTCGAGAACTGGTCCTTGACGAAGTGGATGTCCAGCCAGATCTCCGTCGCCATCACTTCTTCTCCTGAAGGACGAGCCAGTTGCGCATCTTGCAGCACACGAGCAGGTACGGGCGGACCCTCCGCTTCCTGCCACCCCTCGAGCACACGATGGGCTTCCCCTTGGGGTGCTTGATGAACGGAGAACCGGCGCCACCATCCGCCAGGGAGTCGGCGTCCTGGTGACAGACCTTGCAGCACCGCGGGCTGCCCCGCAGCGAGGGCAGCGTGCAATCGTTAGTTGCCGGCATTGCCGTCCTGGGTGACGTTGATCGGGCTGGGAAGTTGCGGCGGCTGCGGGAGTTGCACCGCCGAGAGGAGGATCGGGAACTGCTCGGTGAGCCGATCCGTGCGCAGCACCGCCACGCGCGGGAACGCCGAGATGTAGGCGTGCATGAGCTGAGCGACGAAGCCGGGCTTCGCGGCCTTGACTGCTCGGATGAAGTTGGGCAACGGCGTCTCGCCTCCGGCAGCCACCTCGTCGAGCCACCGGCCGGCTCTCCAGGCGTCGTTGTCCACCTGGCTCTGGTAGTAGGAGCGCAGCCAGCTATCCTCGTCCCGGACCATGGTGAAAGGGACCATCTGCTCGGCCTGCTCCTCGAGCGGGACGCTGTGCTGCTTCCACCACCGCTCGCCGTGCTCGGCCTGCGAGAAGAACGGGCCGCACACGTCGAACGGCGTCCTGCCGTAGTACTCCTGCATCTGGAGGCCGTTCGCTCCGGCCACCAGCCTCATCGTCTCCCGAACCCACATACCGCCCGTCCTCGGACAGTGCAGCAGCAGGAGTGGGCCTAGTCTCAGAGCCATCGGAGATCCCCCTCGTTTGGAAAAATGGGATGCAGGACTACTCGCCGGGGCCTTATGGTTCGCCGCCAGCACCAGGTCCGCACCCAACGGCTACCCCTATTCGGCGCCGGGGGCCGCTGGGCCCTCGCCTGGCTACTCTCACGATGGCCTAAACGAGCGCGGGGTGAAACCAGGCGACCGCACTCTTCGGATCACCGAGGAGACTTTGGTCCTGCACCCCAGCCTCTTGGAGAGAGGGGGCCGAGCGAGGAACCCCACGTCCATGCCAATGCCCGACCCCCTCCAACCACCTGAATTAGCATCCTAGAACGAGCCAAGGATGCTTGTCAAGATGCTGAGCCGTTGTCTCCACCCCTGCCGTCGTCGATCATGGTGTAGCCCGCCTCGAACGGTTCCGGCGGCGAGAAGCTCTCGTACGGAGGCTCACCCTCCGGCTGGTTCTGGAAGTAGCGCACGTAATAGCCGCCCACGCGCGGGCGGTGCCGCGCCATATAGGCTGCGCTCACCCCGACCTGGGAACCGTCCGAGAGATGCAGAACGGTCTCGAGACTGCATCGCTCACATTCGCTCATCGCTTCGATCTCTCCGGCCTCGACGATCTTGTGGCACTTCCACTTCTGCATCACGCCTCCTTCGCCCAGGGCGGGACGTCCACGCGTCCCTGGCAATCGTCGCACTCCTCGCGCGACTCGTGTAGAACGCCGCAACTTGGGCAGCGGAAGAGCTGACCCCTGCGCAGCTTGATAACAAGCCTTCGGTTCACCTCTACTTCTCGGCGCTTGTAGTTCTTCGGGGTCGCCATCACTTCCGCCCGTAGATTCCCGGCTCGATCTCCACCAGGTCGATGTCGCCAGGCTCGGCCCTGATCCTGTTCGGATCAAGAACCGTCTCCGTTGCCGTTGCCTGCCCGAAGCCCATGTCCCTGAAAACGTCGTCGATGGTGGCATAGCTGCACACGCGACAGTTCGCGCGGATGAGAAGATGGCGGCAGAGACCGTACTGCTTGGTCTGGCTGGTGTCCTGTGCGGACCCCCCTCCGAACATCGCCTGTGCTAACCCTCCTCCGAACATCGCCTGCATCTTCGCGTGCCACTCGGCGTGCTGGCTTTGCTGGTTCGCCACCCCCTCGGCGTAGAAGCGCCGCCAGTTCTTGCCGAACAGCCGCCGCAGGGTTTTCTCCAGATCGTCCATCTCAGGTCCTCGGGATGCAGATCATCCAGTTATGCGCGAAGTCCTTCTGTTGGTACCGGGTTGTTGGGATGCAAATGGTTGCGAGGTTGTTCTCCTCCGCCGTGCGCACGAGGTCCGCCGTGTCGTGCGTGACGTGTCCCGGGCCCTCGTCGCCCCACTTGCTGATCTTCGTCGTCGGCCCATCCTTGTACGAGAACAGGAGTCTTCCTGTCGGCTCGAGCACGTCGGCCGCGCCCGCGATGCACCGAGACACCTGCCACATCGGCATGCGGATGAATACCGAGTGCGCGATGATGAAGTCGAACCTGTGACCGAAGCTCCCGAACGGCAGCTCCTTGCTGAAGCGGAACGTGGGATTCTTCCACTGGACGAGCTGCCTTCCCACTTCCCAGTCGAGCGCGGCCCCGACCGCCTCCTTGTCCGGTTCGATGCCATGATACCGCCCGGATTTGAGCCAGGGGATCAGGATGCGCCCGAGCCGGAGAGGCCCGCACCCCACGTCCAGGACCGTGTGGTCCTCGGTGAGCCCCCAGTCGATGAGCACGCCGAACTGGAGCGCGCCCAGGCGGTCGTAGTGCTTGCCGAAGCCCACCTTTGTCCGGTGGCTCATTTGCAGCCGCCCTCCGGCGGTTTGTGCGCCACGTCCTCTCCCTCGAGGGTGCGCAGGCGTTCCTCTTGATCATTGAAACGATTGGCGATCCCGTCCAGTTCTTTCCACCACTCATGCGCCGCAGGCACCTTGGCCCTCTTCTCCAGGGACTCGAGGCGCTCGACTATCGCAATACACTGGAGCGACAACTCCCGGAATCCCAGCGCGTCCTTCGAGTCCAGCAGCTCGACTTTCCGCTCGAGTTTACCGAGGCCTCTGTCCAGCGCTTCGACAGCATCTATGCGTTCGCTTAGGCTCTTCAACCGCTCAGTCTCGGCCTTCATCTCCGTCACCATCGCTTCTAACCTGCCAGGGTGGTAACAACTGGCAGCCGAATGTTCTACCTGACAGAAATCACACCAATGTGGCATCTCCCCTCCAGTGGGCCTACTTCTTTTCGAGGCGCTCCAAGATCGCTACGCCGATACACCCGAGCATTACTAGCCCGTCTTGTACGACGCGCTCGAAACCGTAACGGCCTTGCGCCCTGGGGCCGTCTGGCCGGAACGCAATATCAGTTACTAACCTAATGGCGTCGTCTACGCTATTGCAGCCGGGCACGTCGGGCTGTGTCATGTCTTCATCTCCCCTCCTGTGGGCCGCAGGCTCCCGCAATGCTTTCCAATGGAACCCGCGGCCCTGCTGCCCCGCCCCGGATTCTCACCGGACTTTCCACTTCGATAGGCCATGGCGCCGAGGCCGGCGGGGCAACTTCCTCATGGATCAGGACTGCACTCACGCTCAACCGTAGCCGACAGCCCGTCGTCCCACTGGAATAGCCCTGGATTCGAGAAGTAGTGACCTGAACGCAAGACCGCGCCAGTCTTCGTGGAAACGACCTCGACGCGCCCGCTGTGCCCGTCAAACCTGTGCCCGTTCTGA
>JBDGYO010000311.1:0-3560 GCA_039584015.1 Gemmatimonadota bacterium
CCCGCCGTGTGTTGGAGAGATCGGCCACGAGCCGTACGTGCGCGCGCCCCTCCTCCAGCTGCACCACCTGCCCCACGATCTCCTTGGCGCGCGAGAGCTGGTACGACCGCCCTCGCACTTTGAACTCCCGCATCACGGTAGAGAAGACGTCGCTCTTCGCCTCCCACGAGGTCTGCTCCGGATACCGCCGCTTCACCGTGAGGAGCTCACCCTCGGTCATCCACTGATTCAGTGCGTCCCGCAGCCGTCTTGGCTCACCGGGAACCGTCCGTTGGGCGGCCAATCGGGTGGGACCCGCGAGCCACCCTCCGAGACCCGGCTCGACCGTTGCGACCGCCCGGGTGCGTTCCTCCAACAGCGCGCGCTGCAGATAGGCCGGCGGAATCCCCACCTCTTCCCCGAGGTGCAGGAGCTCGTGCTCCGTGAGGCCCTCCCCAATGTCCCGCTCCCCCGCCTGCAGCTCCGCCGCACGCTGGATGATGCGTTCCAGCGCCCCCCGGTCGATGCGCGATGTGCTGGGAACGAGGTCGTTCATGCTCGCCCCCCCCTGTAAGGCCCCGTTCCGGGGCTAGAAGACTTCGACGATCACCGCGGCGCCCTGGCCCCCGCCGATGCAGGCGGAGCCCAGTCCGTAGCGCTTCCCGGCCTGCCGCAGCGCCTGCAATAGATGGATGGTAATGCGTGTGCCGCTCGCCGCCAGCGGGTGCCCGATGGCGATGGCGCCGCCATGCACGTTGGTGCGCTCGCGGTCCAGACCCAACTCCCGCTCCACGGCCAGGTACTGCGGCCCGAAGGCCTCGTTCACCTCGACCAGGTCCATCTCGTCCAGCGCCATGCCTGCCTTCTCGAGCGCCTTGCGGGCAGCGGGCGCCGGGCCGATGCCCATGTACTTGGGCTCGACGCCGGCCACGGCCCATGAAACCAGACGCCCCAGCGGCCGCAGCCCGTGTCGCGCCGCATAGTCTTCGCCCGCCACCACCGTTGCGGCGGCACCGTCGCAGATGCCCGAGGCGTTCCCGGCCGTTACCAGACCATCCTGCTTGAAGTACGGCGGGAGCGCCAGGAGTGCCTCCAGCGTCGTGTCGGGGCGCAAGTGCTCATCGGCGCGCCAGTCGTTCGTCCGCTTCGTCTTGCGGTGCTCTAGCGGGACCGGGATGACCTCATCGTCGAACACCCCGGCGTCCCAGGCCTGCTTCGCCCGCCGCTGGCTGCCCAGCGCGTACTCGTCCACCTCCCGCCGCGACAGCTCGTACTTCTCCGCGAGGTTCTCCGCCGTTTCGGCCATGGAGAGACCGCACTGGGGGTCCCTCAAAGCCTCCCACAGGGTGTCCTCCAGCGGCGGTGTCGGCCCGAGCCGAAGGCCCCACCGGGCTCCGCGAAGGACGTGCGGCGCCTGGCTCATCGACTCGGCTCCCCCCGCAAGCACGACCTCCGATTCGTCCAGCAGGATCTGCTGCGCTCCCTGGATGATCGACTCGAAGCCGGAACCGCACAGCCGGTTCACGGTGACGGCCGGCACCTCGATGGGGAGCCTGGCTCGGAGGCCGACGTGCCGCGCCAGGTAGATCGCGTCGGCCGAGGTCTGCTGCGCGTTGCCGAACACCACGTGGTCGAACTGTTCCGCCGACACACCCGACCGCTCGATCGCGTGCCGCGCGGCGATCGCTCCGAGCTCTGTGGCGGAGTGATCCCTGAGCGCGCCGCCGAATTTGCCGAAGCCCGTTCGAACGCCGGATAGGAACACGACGTCCTTGGCCTTGCCCTGGGTCTTCATGCGGACTCCCTTCTGCTCCGGTCTGGCGGGCGGCGATGTATCCCCTGAAACGCCGTGTGGTCTGGAATGGTGCCGTGCGGGAGTCAGGTGATCGCGTCAGCGATGCACCGTCCGACGTCGGCCGTGCCGGCGCTACCGCCGAGGTCGGGTGTCGTGACCTGCTCATCGAGCGCGGCGCGCACCGCGCGCTGTAGAGCGGCGGCCCCTTTGTCGAGCCCCAGCTGCTCGAGCAGCAGGCTCCCTGAGAGCGCGGTAGCCATCGGGTTGGCGACCCCCTTCCCCGCCATGGGCGGGGCGGAGCCGTGTACCGGCTCGAACAGGCCGGCCCGCCCGGGGTGAAGGTTGGCGCTGGCGGCGAGCCCCATCCCGCCCACCAACTCGGCTCCCAGGTCGGAGAGGATGTCGCCGAACAGGTTGTTGGTCACGATCACCTGGAAGCGCTCGGGGGCCCGCACGAGCTCCATGGCCAGTGCGTCCACGTAGCGGTGTTCTCTCCGGATGCTCGGGTACTCCTCGCCGATCTCGTCGAACAGGCGCTGCCACAGATGGTGCGCCGGTACGGCGTTCGACTTGTCGCTCATGGTGACGAGCGTTCGGCCGTGCACCTCCGCCCACGCGAACGCCGCCCGCAGGATGCGGCCTACGCGCAGCGCCGTGTGGACTTCCTCCGCGATGACCTCCTCCTGTGGCGTGCCCACGTGCTGGGCGCTACCCCGCCCCAGGTACATCCCCTCCGTGTTCTCGCGGAAGATCACGAAGTCGATGTCACGCGGTCCTTCGGGACCGGGCCTGAGGGGGCAGAGTCCGGGATGGAGCAGCCGGCAGGGTCGGAAGTTCACGTAGAGGTCGAGCCTGAACCGCAGGCCCAGCAGGATGTCACGCGCGTGTTCGTTTCCAGGGACGCGGGGATCGCCGAGCGCGCCAACCAGGGTGGCATCGACCTCGTCCCGCAGGCGCAGGAAGGCCTCCTCCGGGAGAGTCTCGCCGGTGGCCAGGTAGTGGTCGGCGCCGTACGGCTGCGGCTTCCAGGCGAGCTCCGCGTCGCTCAGGGCGGCGGCGCGCTCGATGGCGGGAAGGGCGGCCTCGACCACCTCCGGGCCGATGCCGTCGCCGGGGATGGTGGCGACGGTGAAGCGACGCGGCAATGGGCTATGTGCCGATGGTGTGACCGCAGGTCACGCAGAACTGCCACCCCGACTCCAGCGGGTCGCCACAGCGCGGACACTTGGCTTCCTGAACCTGCCGGCCGCACGACGGGCAGTAGACAACCGTCCGTCCCGCGGGGAGATCGGTGTGGCAGTGGGGACAGCTGGCCTCGACGGTCTCGAACACCAGTTGCGGTTCCGGCTCGGTCACCGCCGGTGGCCCGTGCTGCGGCACCTGGCGTGTCTCGGGAAGCGTGGGGATGGGCGGGACTTCTTCGGTCTCCGGCTCCTCCAGCTCCTCCAGCATCTCCTGCTCGGGCGTGGTGTATCCCGGTGGCGCGTACGCCGCCTGCTGGTCCAGCACCTGGGCCACGGCGCCCTTCTTCAACGACACGGACGCGGCCGCAAACTGACGGAATGCTCCGGTGTCGGGATTCACCGACTCGGCCTCGGCCGCAATGGCTTCCTGGGCGTCGACGGGATCGACCGTCACGTATCCCCGCTCACCCCCCAGCAGGCGAAGCAGTGCCATCTCGTAATCCTCGATGGCCTCGAACTTCAGCTCGCTGCGGTGGCGGCGGTACGGAATGAGCGTCTGGTACAGTTCCGAGACCTGGAAGGGCGACTTGAGCTTCTCCGGA
>JBDGYO010000312.1:0-3560 GCA_039584015.1 Gemmatimonadota bacterium
ACAGGAGATCCTAGCCGCGCTGCGCCGCGTCGTGCTGGGACAGGACGACGCGACCCGCGACTGCCTCGTGGCACTCCTCGCCCGGGGGCACGTCCTGCTCGAGGGGGTGCCCGGCACGGCGAAGACCCTGCTGGTGCGCACCCTGGCACGCGCCCTCGACGTGGGCTACGCGCGGATCCAGTTCACGCCCGACCTCATGCCGGGCGACATCACCGGGATCTCGGTGCTGACCGGCGGCCAGGACTTCGTGTTTCGGGCGGGGCCGTTGTTCCATGACCTGATTCTCGCCGACGAGATCAACCGCGCCCCGGCCAAAACACAGGCAGCGCTGCTCGAGGCGATGCAGGAACGCACCGTAACGGTGGACGGCACCAGCCACCCGCTCTCAAAGACGTTTACCGTGTTCGCCACGCAGAATCCGATCGAGTTCGAGGGTACCTATCCGCTCCCCGAAGCGGAGCTCGACCGCTTCATGATGAAGGTGACCATGGGATACCCGGCCGAGGAGACGGAGCAAGGGATCCTGGGACGCTATCTCGAGGGCTTCGAGGCCGACGTGCCGGACACCTATGGTGTCACCCCCGTGGTGGATGCCGCAGGGGTGGCGCAGCTACGGCAGACGGTGGAGCAAGTGAGGGTCGAGCCGCAGATCACGGCGTATATCACGAAGATCGTGCGCGCGACGCGCGAGTCGGCCTCTCTGACGCTGGGAGCGAGCCCGCGAGCGGGCGTGGCACTGCTCAAGACGTCACGCGCGCTGGCCGTGCTGCTGGGACGTGACTTCGTGATTCCGGACGACGTCAAGCAGCTCGCTCCGGCGGTGCTGCGCCATCGGGTGGCGGTCGCGCCAGAGCTGGAGCTGGAGGGGGTGAGCGCGGACGACGCGCTGAAGTCGATTCTCGACCAGACGGAAGTGCCGACGGCGTGATCGTACCGACGCGGCGTGCCGTGTTGCTGTTTGCCTGCCTCGCGCCGGTGGGTCTGTTGGGGTACGTCACACCCTTCGCACTCGACGTGCTCGTGGTGCTGAATGTGGGACTGGTGACGCTGATTCTGGTCGATGGGAGGGTGGCGGTCGCGCCTGCGCGGCTCGATGTGGTCCGGGAAGGTGCCGAGAGCTTCACCGTGGGGCGGACCACGCAGTGCACCTACCGGTGGCGCAACCCGGCCACCCGCGACGCTCGGCTTGTGGTGCGCGAGAGTCGACCGGAGATCATCGGCGGGGTGTTGCCGCCGCACGCCCTCGCGGTGCCGGCCGGCGGTACGGCCCGCGACGGCTCGTCCGTGACGCCGCTGCATCGGGGGCGCGAAGTGGGTGGGTGGCTCGCCGTGCGAAGCCGTGGTCCGCTGGGGCTCGCGCAGCGACAGGGCCGCGTCGAACTGCCCTGGAAGGTGACGGTGTATCCCAGCCTGCCCGCCTCGCGCCTCAAGGCCTCGATCGCCGAGGCAGTGCGGCGTCGCGAGAGCGGACTCGCCACGTTGCGTCGCCCGGGTGAGGGACGCCTGTTCGAGAGCCTGCGCGAGTGGGTGCCCGGCGACGACACCCGCCACATCGATTGGAAGGCGACCGCGCGACGCCGCAAGGTGATTGCCCGGCAGTTCGAGGAGGAGCGCCGTCAGCAGGTGATGCTCGTGCTCGACGCCGGTCGGTTACTCACGGCGGAGGTGGGCGGGGAGGCCCGTATGGAGCACGTCGTCCGTGCGGCGCTGTGGCTCGCATTCGCGGCCAACTATCACGATGACAACGTGGGCCTCATGGTGTTCGCCGACACGGTGCAGCACTACGTGGCACCGCAGCGCGGTAGGCGGGGATTGCGCCAGGTGCTCGAGGTGCTGGCCACCACCCAGCCGGCGCTGGTCGAGCCGGATTACCCCGCTGCGTTCCGCTACCTGGCGGTGCGCAACCGGAAGCGGGCGCTCACCGTGTTCTTCACCGACGTCATCGATCGCTTCGCCTCCGAGGCGCTCGTGTCGCATGTGGGCTCCCTCAGGCCGCGGCACCTCCCGTTGGTCGTGACGCTACGTAACCCCGATCTGGATTACACGGCGGCCGACCGGCCTGGGGAAGTGACAGGGGCGTATCGCAAGGCAGCGGCCGAGGAGTTACTCGCCGCACGGGGCGACGCCCTGACCGACATGCGCCGAGCCGGGGCGGTGGTGCTGGACGTGCCGCCCGAGTCGGCGAGCCGGGCGGTCGTGGAGCAATACCTCGAGCTCAAACGCCGGGGACGGTTGTAGGGTAGGCGCTAGCCGCCGGGCGCCGCCGCTGGGCAAGCGGGCTCCACCGCGGCACGCAGGACCCCGACGGCACGCCGCGCTCGCCAGCGGGCGAGGTTCCAGCTGCGCCAGCCGTCCCCGCCGGTGCCCCAATCGGCCACGAGAGGCTGCCGGACGTCGCACCATGCCTCGAGCGGCAGTGTGGACCTGGCTTCCACCAGGGCCGGTGCGGCGTCAGCGCTCAGCTCCGCGAGGTAGGCGGCGTCCAGCTCCCGCCCCGCCTCGGCCCGCGACACGTTCACCCGCACCACCAGCGCATCCGGATTGAGCAGGTTAAGTAGGGCGAGTACGGCGAACCCGCTCACCACGGCGCCGAACGCGAACCGCTCCGCGCGCCCACGCAGCACCGTAGCCGCGAACCACCCGACGGCCACTGCCGCCCACAGCAAGACCGCCGACGCGTAGATGCGCGCCTCCGACAGCCCGTAGGCCTCGAGGTAGAGGCTCATGCGGTGCACGGCGGAGGCCATGATCAATCCGATCAGTACGACCAACACACCGGCCAGCACGCGAAAGCCCGTGACGACCTTCGGGTCCCGCTTGTCAAGCACCCACTCCGAGGCGAGCAGCAGGGGAAGCAGCAGCACCGAAACGGTCACCAGCTCGAAGAAGCCGCGGCGCGCGTGTTCCGCGTACGTGACTCCGGTGGTGCGGCGAATCAGCTCTTCGCCTCCGAACAGGTACTCCGTCTGCAGCACGAGGAACGCGATGAATAGGACGGTGAGGATGCCCAGCGGGATGCCGAGCTCCATGAGGCCCAGCGCCGGTTTGCTGCGCGGCTCGGGGATGGTAAGGGTGGGAGAGCGGCCGTGCACGACGGCGCGCAGGTACCCCAGTGCCAGCCACGCCAGGAACGCCGACAGCAGCACGTGGGTGGCGATGGTCTCGAAGTCCCAGTCGAACACAGCGCGTACCAGCCGCTCGAAGCCGGGGTCGGCCGCCATGAGCAGCCCGCCGAAGACCAACGCCACGGGTACGGCGAGCACGATCCCGATTGCCACTGTGAACGCGGTGCGTCCCCTGCGGGGCTGCGCCAGCGTCGACCACTCCACATCGTCGGCTGCGAATAGTATCGGACCGAGAATCACCGCGAGACCGGTGGTTATCAGCCCCGCCACGTAGTCCGCCACCCGGCCCAGCCGCAGGTCGATGTCGAACAGTCTGGTGACCGGCAGCGACAGGGCGAGGCCCACGGCCAGCACGTTCCAGGCGGTGAGCGTCTCGGCGTCGTGCCACGCAACGGCGAAAGCGAACAGCACCGGCGGCGCGAACAGCAGTGCGAG
>JBDGYO010000313.1:0-3559 GCA_039584015.1 Gemmatimonadota bacterium
GTGATCAATGCGGCGTACGGGACGACCGTTCCGACACCGTAGTCGTTGATCGTACGACACAGCGGGCGGGGGGCTCACCTTGGTGAGCCCCCCGCTTTGCTGTAGATTGCCGCACCGATGGCAGGCTCGTCCACGCCCCCGCACCCGACCGTGGCGCCCGCACCGACGGTCGCGAGACGCCGCATTCCCGTGGCCCTCGCTGCCGTCGTCACCGCAGTCATATTCGCGGCCGTTGCGCCTTCCCCGCTCGCCGCCCAGTTCCCCGACGCGTGGATCGTGCCGCGAGGCGTGCTGCGCATCAGCTTCGAGCCGCAGTACACCAACCACGGGCAGCGGTTCGACGCGGACGGTGCCAAAGAGCCGTGGGGCACGGACCTCACGGACGCCGCCGCCGGCGTGCAGCTGGTGCCCACGATGTACTCGCCGCAGCTCGCGATTCGCTCGATCACCGACGATTCGGTCTACACGGTCAATACCGGCGCCTGGCAAACGACCTGGGAGGCCGACATCCGGCGCTTCCCACTCGACCTGCAGTTGGGACTCTCCAGCCGACTCACGTTCACCGCCTCAATACCGCTCGTCTCCACCCGCAGCCAAGTGAGCTTCGTGGTCGACTCCACGAGCGCCGACCAAGGCTGGAACCAGGCAACCGTCGAGGCGGGCAACGCGGGGGCGAGTGCCCAGATCCAGCAGCTGCTCGTCGAGCTGGAAGCGGGCGCGGCGTTCGTCGAAGGCCGGATCGCCGCCGGCGACTACGGCTGCCCCAGCAGCACGCAGTGCGATCAGGCCCGGAACCTGGTAGACCGCACACGACGTCTCACGACCGACCTCACCGTGCTCACGGGTGTGGCACAGGACGGCAGCACTGCCGAGATCCTCCCGCCCTTTGCACCGTTGTCATCCTCGACGGCCGGTCAGACGATACTGGGCGTCATCCAGGCGACCTCGACAGAGCTGCAGTCGTTCGGCGCGTCGGGCCTCACGACCACACTGCCCCTGCCGGGCGCGCGCCTGTCGTCCGACGACGTGAACGCGATGTTCATCAATCCCGCGCTGGGGTATGACGCGTTCCCGCTGGAATTCGTGAAGTACCACCTCAAGTTGGGGGACGTGGAGGTGGGACTCCGTTGGGGCGCGGTGCAGCGTCCGGGCCTGCGCGCCGTGCTCATCGGGATCGTGCGGTTGCCCACGGGGCAGCTCGATCTCGCCAACAACTTCGTGGACATTGGGACGGGCGACCGGCAACCCGACGTGGGGCTTGGGGCGCAGGGAGCATGGGAGCCGGGGAGCGTGCTCGCCGTGAACGCCGAGGCGTCCTACACGGTGCAGCTGGGCGACAACCTGCCGCGCCGCATCACCCCGCACGACCGTCCCATTGCAATCCTCGCCACGCAGCAGGATGTGGCCCGCAACCTGGGCGACGAGCTGCGCCTAGGTCTCTACCCGGCACTGCGCCTCAGCCAGGCCTTCCGGGTCTATGGCTCGGTGTACTACTACCGCAAGGGCACCGACGGGTTCTCGCTCGACGGCGGGTTCACGGTGCCGCCGGGACAGATCCAGACCGACGTCTCGGACCTGGAGTTCGAGACCTCCATGAGCAGGGTCAGCGTGGGCGCGGGCATCTACTACCGCCAGACGCAGGGACGCGACGGCCCGAAGCTGCCCATCGAAGCCGGCATCGACTATCGCTCGGCTTTCAGCGGCTCGGGTGGACAGACCCCCAAGTCGACGTCGGTCAATTTGTACCTGCGGCTGTATTGGCGACTGTGGGGCGGCGGCAGCGAGGAGGTTGCTACTTCGCCACCCTGAGGTTCTGTCTGCGCAGCAACTCTCCCGCGTGCTGCACCACCACCGGATCACGAGCGTCACCCAGCATGCGGGCGATCTCCTGCACGCGATCGTCTCCCGAGCGCACTTCCACGTCAGCCGTCGCTACCCCGCCCTTGGGCCGCTTGGCAACCGAGAGGTGGTGACTTGCCCGCGCGGCAATTTGTGGCAGGTGCGTGATCACCAGCACCTGTCGCGCTGCGGCAACCCTGCCCAGCGCCTCGGCCACCTGGAGCGCTACTTCGCCACCGATGCCCTGATCGACCTCGTCGAACACCAGGGTGGCGATGGCATCGTGTCCCGCGAGCACCACCTTGAGTGCGAGCATGAGGCGGGAGAGCTCGCCGCCGCTGGCTACCTGGGCCAGCGGTCGGGCGTCGAGCCCGGGATTGAGCTGCACCATGAACGTCACGGCGTCGGCACCGGAGGCGGTCGCGTCGGAGAGCGGTTCCACGGCGACCGAGAACGTCCCGTCCGGCATGCCAAGCCCGGGCAACAGCTCTTCGACCGTACCGGCCAGCCTGGCCGCGGACTTGGCACGCTTGGCACTGAGGGCCTTTGCGGCGTCCTCGAGCTCGCGCTCGGCCGCTGCGCGGCGCTCGCTCAGGGCTCGCAGGTCAAGGTCCGCCGTGTCGAGCAGGTCGAGCTCCTGCTTCGCCTCGTCGTGCGTGCGGAGCACGTCCGCGATGCCCGGGCCGTACTTCTGAGTCAGGCGGTACAGCGCGTCGCGGCGCCGCTCGACTTCGGCCAACCGCGTGGGATCGCTGTCGATGTCGGCCGCATACTCCCGGATCTCGAGCGCCAACTCCTCCACGTTCGCGTAGGCAGCATCCACCAACGTGCGCCACTTCGCAACGCTCGCGTCGATGCGCTCGAGTTGCGCCAGCGTCTTGGAAGCTCCTCCGAGGGCCTCGAGTGCGGCCCCCTCTTCCCCACTCTCCAGTAGCTGCACGAGCTGCTCGGCCAGACGGGTGAGCTCCTCCACGTTTCCGAGGCGCTTCGCCTCGATGGCCGTCGCCTCATCCTCGCCGGGTCGCGGCTTGGCCGCCTCGATCTCCTGCACCACGTGCCGCAGGTAGTCCGCTCGGCGTTGCACGTCGTCGCGCCGCGCAACGAGCTCCGCTTCCTCCTCCCGCAGCCGTGCTGCCGACTCGAAGCCGGTCGCCACGCGCCCCCGCTCCCGCTCGGCGTCGCCGAACGCATCCAGCATGTCGCGCTGCGCCGCCGGCTTCAACAGCGACTGCGCCTCGTGCTGGCCGTGCAGGTCCACCAGCAGGCGGCCGAGCGCGGCGAGGGCCGAAACCGTGGTGGGGCTGCCGTTGGCCCAGGCGCGGTTGCGCCCCTCGGTGTTGATCTCTCGGCGCACGATGAAACGGTCGTCCTCCAGCTCCACGCCGAGCTCGTCGGCCACAACCCCGAACCCGGGCACGCCTCCCACCTCGAAGGCCGCCTCCACCACCGCGCGGGCGGCGCCGGGACGCACGACCTCGGTGCTGGCTCGCTCTCCCAGCAGCAGCGCCAGGGCGTCGATCAGCATCGACTTCCCGGCGCCGGTCTCGCCGGTGAGTACGTTCAGGCCTGATTGCAGTGGAAGGGTGACGTCCGCGATGACCGCCAGGTCACGAACGCGGAGCTCAGTCAGCACGGTTGAAGCGCTCCCGATCGCTCAGGTCTCCCCACTTTAGCTTCTTGCGCAAGCGCGAGAAGAAGTTTTCGCGCCCTAGCCGTACCA
>JBDGYO010000030.1:0-15017 GCA_039584015.1 Gemmatimonadota bacterium
GCGCGTTGCCAACAATGCCGCGGTACTGGCGCTCGAACGCTCGGTGGAGTGCCTCAGGAGGTCTCCATAGAGCAGCCGTGCGGTCCCCGCGTGCCTCGGTGGCCACTAGCGAATGCCGCCCATGGTCCCGCCAGTCGGATACCAACATCTCAATCAGATAGGGATTGCCAAGGCTAAGCTCCGCAATGACCGAGTCGAGTTCTTGAATCTCGTCAGAGTGATCGCCGGTGAGTGCTGCAATGAGCACCGAGGTTTGGGCAGGGGTGACAGGCGGCAGCTGGACTGTGGTGTGCCATGTGAAGGCACCCGTGCTGTCGAATAGGGATGCAGGTCGATGTTCATCGGTAGCACGGCAACTGGCTACAAGTAGGCAGGGTGCCGTCGCAATCCTCCTCACCAACACACTCAAGACGTCCTTACTTGCCGGATCCATCTGCTGCATGTCGTCGAACACCATGAGCATTGGCCCACCTTCTGCCGCGGCATCAAGCATCTGAGCGAGCGCTTCGGCGACTCGAATCCGAACCGACTCAGGGGCAATAGGGGGAGGCTCGGGGACTCCGGGGTACGCAGATCGTAGACTTGGTGTGACTCTACTTGCCTCTGCCAGCCAATGGGGTGCGGTACCGCTCACGGCCGGCTCCCGGAGCAACAAGTGGATGAGCTCCGAAACGGCGGCAAAGGGAATGTTGATCCCGATCTCCTGGCAACCCACCTGCCACACCGGCCACGCCCGTGAAGCCACGGACGTTGCGAAATGTCGGATGAGGGTGGTCTTGCCGATTCCCGCTGGCCCGGTGATGAGACATGTCTTGAGCGAGCCCCTACGCGCATCCTCCCAGAGCGCTTCGAGCTGACTCAGCTCCTCTTCGCGCCCAATGAAGACCTCGACTTGCTGGGGGAGGCTGTTGGGAGTCGGAATAGCCTTCTGCTTCTCAACCCTGATTATGCCGTTCTCGATTCTCTTCAGGAGCCTCGCGACATCTGGATGCGGGTTGCACTGCAGCTCCTCGGCCGTCCGGTCCAGATGTGTGCGCAGTAGCTTGATCGCCCCAGCGGCATCTCCGTCGAGGAGAGACCTTTCGGCGAGGGCATGGACCGCGGTGTCGGAGTAGGGATCGACTCGGTACAGTTCAGCGGCCCGCTCATGAACCCGCCGGAGATTGCCGCTTGACCGAGCGGAATTCAGCTGGTCGGAGAGCAGTTGCCTGGCTGCCTTGAGGCAGCGAGCGCGTGTGGCGTCGAGCCAGTGTGCGAACGAGCCGCCACCTCCGTCGTCGAGTTCCTTCAATGGCTGAGCGAACTCCGCTGGGAGGATGCCCTTTGCTGCGATCTCGTCTAGGTCGGTGGGGACGTGGCATGCCAAGCGTACTGGGCCGGGCCCTCGTGTCAGGGCGGTCTTGCCGAGGTGCTGGCGAATGACGCTCAACCCTTGGGAAAGGGAGTGCCGGCCGCGCTCTGGTATCACGTCGTCCCAAAGGAGCTCAACGAGGAACTCTCGTGATACGGGACGCTGTTGTGCCTCAAGCACCAAATACACGAGGAGTGCGAGTTGCTTCCTGGTGCGGAAGAGAAGCGTCCGGCTCTCGGCATCCAGGAGTTCTGGGATGCCGAAGATCCTGAGGTGCCACGGTGATGCCATCAGGTTGTCCTGCTGCTGGAATCCTGAGAACCCGGGCGCCCACTCAATTCAGGCGCGGAGGCTCAACAGAGTTTCAACGCGTTGGACGTCAACGCGTTAGAGGCTCTCTAGACTGTTCGGTGGGTTCTAGGGCAGGGACAACTTCAACAATGGTATGCGGTGCGTCCTGCTGGCAAGGCACGTGACAGTGACGTTCTAGCCCACCTCCCCGCGCCCTCCCGCCCACAACACCGTCCTCGCCGACAGCTCCCCCAACTCCATGCGGTAGCAGGCTTCGGAGAGATCCGCGCCGTACCGGTCCGAGCAGCAATCCGTGGCGCCCGACGTCGAACACGAGCCTGCGGGTCCCGCCGAGCCACGGGCGGAGCGTCCCCACTGCAACCCCCTCCCTGGGTGACGCCCGAAGATAGCGCGGGTCTTCGACCGCAGCGGGGAAATTGCGATCGGTTCAGTCGCAGATGATCAAGCAACCATATGGGAATTGTCCTGGTAATGGAATAGAGATTCGATACGCCGAGGATGCCGTGACTGCAGTTGCGCACCAGGCCCGCCGCGTGTGGCTTCTGACTGCCGCCCTGGTGGTGGCAGCCTGCGGGGACAGCACCGCCGGACCGGTGGATCGTTTGGAGTTGGATGGTGAGCATGTCCGCTTCGTAGCCCCTGTCGGCAACGCGACGCTCGAAGAAATGGAGCAAGGGGTGGAGGAGGCCGAAGCCCACTTTGCATCCATCGCCAACTTGGTCGGACCCGAGAACACTCCATCCCGCAGGATCATCGTGGTACTCGAGGGACCCAAGCATCCGAACGCGACCGGCGGGTATGCGGACGCGGCCGGCACGGTCCACATCTTCCAATACCCGGACTGGTTGGGTGGCTACTTCTCGCTGCTGGCGCACGAGATGGCGCACTCGTTCCGCGACGAATACAACGACAGCGTGTCCACCTGGAACTGGCGTACGGCAGGGTTCATCGAGGAGGGGTTCGCGGAGTTCGTGGCACTGACGGTGGATCCGGCCAAGATCGGATTCCCGTTCTATGGGCAGCCTGAAGAGGTCATCACCGGCTATTGGATCACGAGTGACCAGGCGATCCCCATGGAGGTGCTGCGGCAGAACCACGACCTCAACCAGCCGTGTGAGTATCAGGCGTATACGCAGCGCGCCTCATGGTTCCGCTATATCGATGAGACCTATGGGCGCCAGGCAGCACTCGACATCGCCTATTCCGGGGTCGAGGTAACGTCCGAGGTGATGCAGCTGCTCCTCGGCGTGAGCATGGCCGAGTTGGATGCGGCGTGGGAACAGTGGGTGGTGGCCCGCTATGCGGCGCTGCCCGACCAGAGCGAAGTCATCGAGGCGTATTTCCGGCGTGTACCGGAGAGCGGGGTCTGCGTCGCGGGCGTGGACTACTGAGTCGCACCAGGCACGACGAACGCCGCGGATGATTCTTCACCCGCGGCGTTTCGTATGCCGCCCGCACTGAAGGCCAGCGTCAGCTCGTGACGGCGGCCGCCCGCTCCTGGATTGGTGCGGCCTCGACCCGCCGGGCCGCCAGCGTCGCCAGCAGCCGATCCACCGATAGAGCCCCGGCTCCACCCAGCAACAGGGCGCTCAGGCCGGCGATGTACAGCAGGTTGATCTCGAAGCCCGGGATGCCGAATTGCGGTCCCGCCTCGCTCATGCCGACGACGTTCATGAAGTTGAACCCCGCGCCCAGGTGCACGGTGAACAAGGCCACGACCATCACGCCGATCTGCAAGACGGCGACGACGCTGACGAAGGCCCCGAGAATGAGTGCGATGCCGCCGAAGAACTCGATGGTCCCAACGAGCCAGGCAGCGCCCTCTGGAGCGGGGACACCGATCCCTTGCAGCATGCCCACGAAGCCGGCATGTCCCTCGGCGGAGAACAGCTTGCCGTAGCCGTGGAACGCGAAGCCAAAGCCCAGGATCAAGCGGGTCGGCAGCGCGGCGGAGTCTTTCAGAAACTGCTTCATGTTGCCCTCCTCATGGTACACGTACGTGTCTCTTTGATTGGCGAGAAGGCAACGAAGAGGGCAGAAGTTCCCGCGATTTGAGCCCCGAAATGGCGGGAACCGGAGGTATCGGTGGGGTGTTATTCGTCGGTTTGGCTACCGCCCCTACCGAGGCGGTGTCAAGGAAACCTTCTCCCTCCCTTCGGAGTACAGAGAGGGGCGGTTCCCTCAAGCGACCGGCCGCGCCCGTTGGATCTGTTCGCCAGCTTCTTAGCGGAGGCTCAGAGTGCGCACCCGATTCACGCTGCTGACGTTTGTTGTCATGGTAGGTCTCTCAACCGGTTGTTCTGACACCGGGGGTCCGGACGGGGGCTCCGACCCGCCTCCCGACCCCGGCCTCGAGCAGTTCGTGCACGGGGGCATGGAACGCACCTACCGCATCCACTATCCGGCCGGTGGCGATGCCAGCCAGCCCACGCCAGTGGTGTTTGGCCTCCACGGGGGTGGGTCCGAGAGCATTGTCGTGCAGCAGGGCTCCGGGTTCGACGCCGTGGCCGACAGCGTGGGGTTCATCGTTGTGTACCCGAATGCCGCGCTCAACCGCAACTGGGCGGAGGGGTGTGACTGCGTGCGGGCCGACACCGCGGGGGTGGATGACGTGGGATTCGTGCTGGCCCTGATCGACGAGATCGAGAGAGGGTGGAGCGTGGATCGGGACCGCGTTTATGCCTTCGGGGTTTCCCAGGGCGGCTTCTTCGCCCATCGCCTCGGCTGCGACGCTCCAGAGCGGTTCGCGGCGGTCGCCGTCGTGATGGGAACGATGTCACTGCGCCTGAGCGAGGTGTGCAGTCCGTCGCAGCCGGTGTCCATGGCGATGTACATGGGCACGCTCGATGCGGCCGTGGCGTACAACGGCAACATGGATGCCGGAATCTACTCGACCCTCTCGGCTGATTCGGTCTTCGGGCTGTGGAAGGGCTTCAACGGCTGCACCGGCGACGTCGCCACGTGGGCGTATCCCGATGACGTGCCTGACGGGTGGGCCGTGCGGGTGGACGAGTACCTGTTCTGTGACCAGAACACCAGCGTCGTGCTCAACTCGCTGATCGGCGCACGGCACATTTGGCCCCGCGGCGACATCGATCCGGCCCTCACGATTACGGAGTTCTTCTTCGACCGGGGACGGCCGGCGCCCTAGCCGCAATACCGTGCGGCGGTCCGTGACAGGATCGCCGCGAGTTGCGCCACCGACTCCAGATCGACCCACTCCTCGTCGGCGTGCGCCCCCGTGCCGACGGGTCCCAACACGACCGTCTCGATCCCTGCGGCTGCGATGAGCGCGGCGTCCATCCAGTAGGTCTCCCCGATGTGTGAGGGCAGCCGCCCCAATACGCCCTCCGCTTCCTCCGTCACGGTGCGCACGATCGCCGCGTCGGGCGCCACCTCGAACGGCTCACGCGACAGCGTCGGTCGCACCGCTGCCTGAAACGTGTCGTCCGCCGCCGCGATACGGTCGACGATCTCCTGTACCTCCCGTAGCACCTGTCGCTCGGTCTCGCCCGGAATGGTGCGCCGCTCGATCTCGAGGCGGCAGCGTGCCGCGTAGATGCTGGGGCCACTGCCGCCCTCGAGTACTCCGGCGTGCAGGGATGGAGGTCCCACGAGCGAGTGCGGCGGCCGGCCCCGCAGCTCCTGCTCCAGCTTATCGAGCTGCGCCAGGAATCGGCCCATCCGCATGTTGGCGTCGATACCCTCGTCGAAGCGACTGCCGTGCGCCGCCTGCCCGTGGGTTACGACCTCGATCCAGCTGAAGCCCTTGTGCGCGAGACACACGCCCAGCTCGGTAGGCTCGGTCACGACAGCGGCATCGGTGCGGTGGTGCTTCAGGACCTCCTGCATGCCGATGCTGGCTACCTCCTCGTCGGCCGGGGCTATGACCAGAACATCACCTGCCAGCTCTGCACCGGCGTCGCGTAGCGCCTTGGCTGCACCGATGCACGCCGCGAGCCCGCCCTTCATGTCATACGCGCCGCGGCCATGGAGCCGGCCGTCGCGGACGGCTGCGCCGAAGGGATCGGCCATGTCTCCCACGCCCACTGTGTCGAGGTGGCCGTACAACATCAGGCTCTTGCCGCCACCGCTCCCCGCGAGGCGGCCCACGACGCTCATTCGTCCGGGCCCGGACGCGTGGGTGGTAATCTCCAGCCCCAGTTGCTCCAGGGCGTGTCCCACGTACGCGGCGGCCTCGCGCTCGTTCGTCGAACCGTCGGAGAATGCCGGGTTGATGGAATTGATACGGACCAGGTCCGCCAGCGTCGTGGTGAGGTAGTCGGTGTCGACACGCATCGTGATCGGGTGCCGCTACGCCTGCTGCCAGATGCCAAGCAGTCGTTCGTCGGGATCCTGGAACAGGGCGAAGGCGCCCACGTCCGGTACCTCCTGGCGCTCCACCACGATTGTCCCGCCCGCCGCCTTGATACGCTCCTTGAAGGCCTCCAGGTCGTCCACGCTGATGTACAGCGTCATGTTGCTGGGCCAGGGGCCCTTCTGCGGGGTCATGATTCCGCCGCCGATGCCGCCCTCTTCCCCGCTCTCGATCAAGTGGTAGCTGATTTCCTCGATGTGGTTGATGTTCCAGTCGAACGCCTTGGCGTAGAAGTCGGCGAGCTGCGCGGGTTGCTCCGACCAGAACTCGAAGTGTGCGACGGGCTGACCCATGGGATACTCCTTGTGGGAGGAAGGTGGCGAATATACCTCTCATCCACGAGGGCGGGAGAGCCAGACCGCCGGGAGGACGAGACCGCCGGGAGGACGAGATGAGCGAGCACTCCACACTGAAGAGGCAGGTCTACGGCACCGACAGCCACGTGCACCTGCTGCATGCGCTGGAAGGTCTGACCGTCGAGCAAGCGGGGGCGGTGCTCGAGGGTGCCGCGCACTCCATCTACCAGCTGGTCATGCACATGACCTACTGGCAGGACATCGGGTTGGCGCGGATGCGGGGTGAGCCGGCGCCCAGCCCGGAGCACGCGGCCGAGGGCTGGGGTGCACCTGCCGTCCCCGAGAGTGACGACGAGTGGAGCGAGGCCGTCGAGGGGTTCGCCGCAGGTCTGTGGGATCTCGACGCCACGCTCGAGAGTGGGGAGACCGACCTGGACCGCGTGGTAGAGCCCGATCGTAACTTCACGGTGCGCGACAACGTGCTCATGGTGCTGTGTCACAACAGCTACCATTTGGGCGAGATCGTGATGCTGCGGCGCCAGCTGGGTGCGTGGCCGCCTCCCAAGGGCGGGACGGACTGGTAATGGCTCGCGACGAGTCGTTCAAACAGTACGTGCTCGACCAGCTGCGCGAGCTGCCGGGCGTCACTGCCCGCGGCATGTTCGGGGGATTCGGGCTATATGCCGGTACGATCTTTTTCGGGATCGTCTCGGGCGGGCGGCTCTACCTCAAGACCACCGACGAGACGCGTCCCGAGTACGAGAAGCGCGGCATGCAGCCGTTCAAGCCCACCGAGCAGCAGACGCTCAAGCGCTACTACGAAGTGCCGGCCGATGTGCTGGAGGAAGCGGAGCAGCTTGTCGAGTGGGCTGAGAACGCGGTGGAGGAGTGACCACCCTCCGACGGGAGCTCACCCTCTACGGCCTCACCATGGTGGCCGTCGGCTCGAGCATCGGCTCGGGCATCTTCCTCACACCGTCGCAGATTGCCGGGCACCTCCCCTCGCCCGGCATGATCATGCTGGTGTGGGCGCTGGGCGGGCTCATCGCCCTGGCGGGCGCCCTCACCTTCGCCGAGCTGGGCTCGATGTTCCCCGAGGCGGGCGGCGTGTACGCCTATCTGCGGGAGGGCTACGGCGACCTGGTCGGGTTCCTCTACGGGTGGGCCTACCTGTTGGTGATCACATCGGGCGCGATGGCCGCGCTCACGATCGCGTTTGCGTCCTATCTCGCGTTCATCTTCCCCATGAGCCAAACGGCGATCACCGTCGTCGCGCTGCTGGCGATCGTGGTGGTCACCGCGGTCAACGTGGTCCGCGTGAAGGCGGGCGAGATGTTCTCCAACGTCTTCACAGGGCTCAAGCTGCTGGGGATTGCGGGACTGGTCCTCGTGGGGCTGCTCTTCGGACAGGCGGGCACCATGCGAGTCCCCGCCGACGTCACCCCTTCGGGCTCCCTCACCGCCGCGTTCGGCCTCGCGTTGATCGGCGTGCTCTGGTCGTACGGCGGATTTCAGCATGCGAGCTACGTGACCGGCGAAGCCGTTGACCCGCGCCGCACCGTGCCGCGCGCCATGATTTTCGGGGCGCTCATCGTCGGGGTGGTCTATCTGCTCACCAACCTGGCGTATCTGTTCCTGCTCCCGGTCGGCGACATCGCCACGTCCGACAGCGTGGCCGCCGACGCGGTGAGCATGGTGATCCCGTTCGGCGGCACGCTGATCGCCGTCGTAATCGCCATCAGCGTGTTCGGCACGGCGGGCATCTTCGCGCTGTCCACGCCGCGCATCTACTACGCCATGGCCGAGGACGGGGTGTTCTTCCGCAAGCTGGCCGAGGTGCATCCCCGGTTTCGCACGCCGGCCAACGCCATTCTGCTGCAGAGCTCCTGGGCCGTGGTGCTGCTCTTGTTCTGGGGCACGTTCGAGGACGTGATCACCTATGTGGTGTTCATGGATTGGGTGTTCTTCGCTCTGGCAGGGGCGGCCGTGTTCATCTTCCGCCGCACCCGCAAGGATGCGGAGCGACCTTACAGGACGTGGGGATACCCGATCACGCCCGCGCTGTTCGTCGGCATCTCGGTGTGGTTCGTGATCAATACGCTGGTGGAGCGGCCGCTGCACGCGTGGGTTGGCCTCATCTTCACGGCGGTGGGTGTGGGGGTGTACTTCGTGTTCAAGCGGCGGTCGAAGGCGTCACTCCTCAGGGGGGGAGAATGATGAATCAGCACCTGATAGGACGCTGTGGCACTCTTGCCGCCGTCGCTTTCGCGCTCGCCTGCTCGCCGACTGGCCAGGAGAGGGAAGTCACAAGTGGTCAACGCCCGAACATCATCGTCATCGTCGTCGACGACCTGCGGTGGGACGAGCTGGGAGTGGCTGGCCATCCGTACCTCGAGACGCCCCACATCGATGACTTGGCACGCCAGGGTGCATGGTTCACCCATGCGTTCCACGCCGTACCGCTCTGTTCGCCCAATCGCGCCAGCATCCTGACCGGCCAGTACCCCTCGCGTCACGGGATCATCGATAACGTGGCGCGCAATCGGGCGAGCCACCGGCTAGAGACCTTTCCCCAGGCGCTCCAGCGCGCTGGGTATGAGACCGCGTTCCTCGGCAAGTGGCACATGGGGAACGATCCCACCCCCAGGCCGGGCTTCGACCATTGGGTGGCCATCCCGGGGCAGGGACGTACCATCGACCCAGAGCTGTACGAGGACGGCCGCATCCACACCGTGCCGGGATACATCACCGACGTTCTGACCGACCGGGCGGTGGCGTTCATCGAACGCGAGCGCACGGAGCCGTTCTTCGTCTACGTCGGACACAAGGCGATTCACCCGGACGCCCGGCAACTGGATGACGGGTCGGTGGACCTCTCCGTGCCGCGGGGGTACGTGCCGGCGCCGCGGCACTTGGGGCGCTACGAGGAGAACGTGTTTCCCCGTCGAGCGAATGTCGTTTCATCCGTCGACGACTTGACGGGCAAGCCGGCACTGCGCCGAGCGTTGGAGAGGAAGTACTCGGACGAGATGGTCGCGCTGTTCGGTGAGCACGAGCTCGACCGGGGCACCAGAGAGGAGACGATCCGGCGTCGCGCGGAAATGCTGCTCGCGGTTGATGACGGCCTCGGTCGTATCGTGGATGCGCTTGGCCGTCGAGGCATCCTGGACGACACCTTCATTCTCTTCACGAGCGACAATGGGTTCTTCTACGGGGAACACGGTCTGTCTCTCGAGCGGCGGCTCCCGTACGAAGAGTCAATCCGAACGCCCCTGATCATCCGGTACCCGCGAGTGACGCGCGCCGGCTCGCAAATAGGCGGCCTGGTCGTCTCGGTCGACGTTGCGCCAACGGTGCTCGATATCGCGGGGGTGCCCATCGGCGATCACATCCAGGGCCGTTCGCTGGTGCCGTTGCTCGAGGGAAGCGCCACCCATTGGCGTGAGTCGGTCCTGATCGAGTTCTACACGTACGAGAACCCGTTTCCCTGGCTGCTCGACATGGATTACCGCGCCCTTCGGACCGCGCGGTACAAGTACATCCACTGGATGCAGCACCCCGACGAGAACGAGCTGTATGATCTCGTGGACGATCCGTTCGAGACGCGGAACCTGATCGACGATCCGCGGCTGGCAAACGTCGTCAGGGAGCTACGGGTGGAGATGGGGACAGCGGCGCTGGAAGCGTTGGGGCTCGGCAGGTAGGAGGCGGAGGCGGCGCAGGGTCGTGTAATCCTGACGGCGCTTGTCCCTCTAAGGGCTTGGCGGTTCCCTCGAGCGCGCAACCATTATCAGGTCATGGTGGTACTTGAAGTGAGCTAGATCATCCTCCCACAACACCGTTGCCAAGGACGACGACCATGAGATGGTCTTGCTGTCTGTGTGCCCTGCTTCTGCTCGTTCCGCACACCCTCGCTGCCCAAGCGACCGTTCCGGAGCTCCAGCTCAAGGAGCCGATTGCACGCGAGCTCGCTCCGCCCGACACGCACGCGTATCGCGTGGCGGTCGAGAGCGGGCAGTTCGTGTTCCTCGCGGTGGACCAGCTCGGGGTCGACGTGATTGTGCGGCTGTTGGATCCCGACGGAGAGCTGGTGCACGAAGTGGACGGCCCGGTGCCCTTCGGGATGGAGGAGGTGCCGTTCGTCCCGGAGGCGACGGGTGCGTACACCGTCCAAATCGCGGCATACGACTCGGAGGACTCGCCGGGCCGCTACGCCGTCGTGCTCGAGCGGCGCGAGCCGGTGGCCGCGACCCCCTCTGGCAGGATCGACCAGCTGCTCGCCCCCTGGAGCCGTGGAGGGTCTCCCGGTGCGGCCCTGGCGGTGATGCGCGACGGGGAGATCCTGTACGAGCAGGGCTACGGTCTGGCCAACCTGGAGTACGGCGTCCCGATCACACCCGAGACCGTGTTCAACGCGGCGTCCGTGTCGAAGCAGTTCACGGCGTTCGCCATCGCGCTGCTCGCTGACCGCGGTGCCTTGTCGCTCGACGACGACATCCGCGACCATGTTCCCGAGGTTCCCGATTTCGGCAAGACCATCACCCTCCGTCACCTCATCCATCACACCAGCGGACTGCGGGAGCAATTCGAGTTGGCGGCGCACGCTGGTCTCACGCTCGGTGACGCGATCACGAATAGCGACGTGCTCCGCCTCGTGGCACGGCAGCGGGAGCTGAACTTCGATCCCGGTGAGCAGTACCTCTACTGCAACACCGGGTACGTACTGCTGGCCGAGGTCGTGTCGCGGGTCACGGGCCAATCGTTCCCCGAGTGGACCGCGAAGAACATCTTCGGCCCGCTGGAGATGGCCAATACCCGCTTCGTCGACAACGTCCAGCTGCTGGTGCCAAACCGCGCCTACCCGTACGGATTCACCTGGGGCGGGGGCTACCGCAAGTGGGACGAGGGCTACGTGACCGTGGGACCTGGAGGGCTTTTCACGACGGCCGGTGATCTGCTCAAATGGGCCCGGAACCTCGAGGATGCGCGGGTGGGTGGACCGGCGGTCGTAGCCCAGATGCATGTGCCCGGCGTGCTCAACAACGGCGACACGATCCGGTACGTGTGGGGAAACCGCCCCGGTGAGGTGCGGGGGCTGCGGACCTACTACCACAACGGCATGTCGGG
The DNA here is from genome assembly GCA_039584015.1 of Gemmatimonadota bacterium. Lineage (GTDB taxonomy): Bacteria > Gemmatimonadota > Gemmatimonadetes > Gemmatimonadales > GWC2-71-9 > WVYX01. The sequence goes on from JBDGYO010000030.1 coordinate 11,465, forward strand.
AGGCTTCAAGGTCCACTTGATACGCTATCCGGACCAGCACCTGGCCATCGCGGTCCTCGGCAACATGCGCACGTTTTGGCCCGACGAGGTGGGGGAGCAGATCGCCGAGCTGTACCTGAGCGAGGAGATGGAAGCGCTAGAGGAGCCGACGGCCGGCGGAGGACCGCCTCGAAGCCGGCCTGAGCCCTACGTACCCACTCGTGAGCAGCTCCTGGAGTACGTCGGCGAGTACGCGAGCGAGGAGATGGACGCCGTGTACACCTTGTCGCTCGAGGGTGAGCGGCTGGTCATGACGCACATGCGCTACGATCCGATTGGCCTCCGGCCGACCGCTGCGGACGAGTTCGCCGGCAACGTATGGTTCATAAGGCGGGTGCGGTTCGAGCGGGATGAAGAACGGGAGATCACCGGGCTTCGAATCTCGGGCCCCAGGGCGCGCAACCTGCTATTCGTGCGGCATCGGCGGTGAGCGGCTGAGCACCTGGCCGTGGTGCTTCTAAGGCTCCGCCACCAACTCCGGGATCCGGCAGTGGCACAGCTCTTCGCGTAGCTGTTTGACGCCCACCTCCCGCCACACGGGTGTGCCAACGCCGGCACCAATAGCCCCGCCGGTGATGGCTCCCCCGACCGCTCCCTCGAGCGCGCTGCGGGCCACAATCTCACCCGCGTCAATTTCGCCGAAGCCGCCGAAGGCGGCCACGCCCGCGACACCAGCAGCGGCCCCGGCCAGTGCGCCCAAGAACGCTCCTATCCCGGCGCCCTTCATGGCCCCTTCGACGCTCGGTTTGCGGCCGCGATGCACCTCGAGCTTCGCTATGTGCGCCACCGCAATGGGCAGACGGCCGAGCCGGTCTTCCGCGTACATCAGCAGCGTGTCGGCCTCGAGATAGATGAGAGTGCCCGTGTGCACGCGGGCAGGGGCAGTGCACGCCGGGTTGTCGGCGCACACGGTGACGCGCACCTGCACGCTCAGGGGATCGGGTGCCGGACTGGGGTTCGCGACGATGCAGCCGGAGCCCGCGAGGGCCACCGTCGCAATGAGTAGTTGCCTGGCCTGGAGCACTGTGCCTCCTCGAACCGTCCAACCGCACGGTCGGAGGAGGCCGTCAAGCGAGGGTCAAGCGGCCATCTAGCCCTTCATCCACTCCCCGTTGTCGGTCAGCTCGCCGCACACGTCCTCGGCGGAGCGTCCCGCCGCCTCGGCGGCGAAGTTCACCACCACCCGGTGCCGCAGCACAGGGAGCGCCACGGCGCGGACGTCGTCCAGGTCGGCCATGGGCCGCCCATCGAGGGCCGCCTGGGCCTTGGCGCCCAGCACCATGTACTGGGAGGCGCGCGGACCGGCGCCCCAGCTCACGTACTCCTTGATCAGCGCGGGTGCGTCGTCGCCCGGCCGCGTCATGCGCGCCAGGTTCACGGCCGCGCTCACCACCGGCTTGGGCGCTGGGATGCGACGCACCAGGCGCTGGATCTCCACCAGCTCCTGGGCGCTGAGCACGGCCTCGACCGGACGCTGCTCATCCCCCGTGGTGGTTTCGACGATGCGCTCCTCGTCGTCCCGGTCAGGATACTGCACGGCCACTTCCAGCATGAACCGGTCGAGCTGGGCCTCGGGCAGGGGGTAGGTCCCCTCCTGCTCGATGGGGTTCTGGGTGGCCAGCACGAAGAACGGGGCCGGGAGCGGATAGGTCTGCCCGGCGGCGGTGACCTCGTGCTCTTGCATGGCCTGAAGGAGCGCGGCCTGCGTCTTGGGTGGGGTGCGGTTGATCTCGTCGGCCAGCACGATGTTGGCGAACACCGGACCGTGGACGAAGCGGAAGGAGCGCTTCCCCGTGGAGAGATCCTCCTCGATGATCTCCGTCCCGGTGATGTCGCTCGGCATCAGGTCGGGCGTGAACTGGATGCGGGCGAAGTCGAGGTGCAGGGCGTCGGCGATGGTCGAGACCATGAGCGTCTTGCCGAGCCCCGGTACCCCCATGAGCAGGGCGTGGCCGCCCGACACGATCGCCGTGAGGACGCCCTGGAGGACCTCCCGCTGTCCCACGATGCGGCGTCCCACCTGCTCCAAGAGGCGCGCCTTGGCACCGGCGAGCCGCTCGAGTAGCTCGACGTCCCGATCGTCGCCGCTCAGTCGTACTGGATCTGCGCTCACACCCTGTCCTTGCCGATGGTTTCGCCGCCCAAGAACACCCCTCCGACGCGGCACCCAATGGTTGCCGCCAGAGCCCCAATCCTACCCGAAATCGGGCGTCAGAGCTACCGCATATCGAGAGTTGAATATTCGGTCTTCCGGGGTACATTTCGGGCGCCCATGAGCCCCGTGAGCACGCCGCGGCGCTGACTGGGATGCGCCTTCGCGGCCGGCGTGATGCTGTTCATGGCCGGGGGCTGGCTCCTCGACCGCTGGCTGGGCGTGTTGCCGGTGTTCACTGTGATCGGAGCCCTGATCGGCGCGACGCTCTCCACGCTGAGCATCTACCGCCGGTTGCAGGCTGGGATGGAGGACGACGAGTCATGAAGGACGTGGGCGCCGGGCTCGCCCTGACCGTCGGGGTGACCGGGGTGCTCTACCTGGTGTCGGGCTCCAGCGCGGTGCTGCCGGGGGCGGTGTTCGGGCTCCTGGCCACGGCCATCAGCGCGGTGTCGGTGGAGCTGCTGAGGCGCGGCCTGCGCGGTAGCTACGCGCAGACAATGGCCCGCTGGGCCATGGGAATGGGGCTCAGGCTGGTGGGCGTGTTGTTGTTCGTCGTGGCGGTGACATGGAGGCGTGAGCTGTTCGCGCCGCTGCCGACGGCGATCGGGTATCTGGGGGTGCTGATCCCCCTGTTGTTCTACGAAATGCGACTGCTGCGGAATGATACAGCACGACATACAGACGCCGGCTGATACGGCACACGCGACGGAAGCGGTAGCGCAGGCGCCCGAGCAGGTGGATCTCGCGGAGATCCTCATGCATCACACCGCCGACGCGTACGCGCTGGACTTCGAGCCGCTGTTCCACCTGAGCTGGGAAAAGTGGCCCGACATTCACCTCGCGGGCCTCACGCTCAACCTGACCCCCACCAAGCACGTCATCTACATGACGGTCGCCGCGCTGCTGGTGTTCTTCACCATGTGGTTTGCGGGACGCCGGCTGGAGAAGCAGCGCGCCGGTCGGACCGCGCCCAAGGGGTTCGCGAACGCGATCGAGGCGCTGGTGCTGTGGGTGCGCAACGACGTGGCCATCGCCAACATCGGCGAGAACGGCGCCCGGTTCGCGCCGTACATCATGGCGCTGTTCTTCTTCATCCTGTACTGCAACCTGATGGGGCTCATGCCCTGGGGGGCCACGCCCACCGGCAACTATGCGGTCACGGGCGGCCTGGCGCTGCTGTCGCTGCTCACGATCGAGATCAGCGGCATGGTGCAGCTCGGGTTCAAGGGCTACATGCGCACCATCTTCCCGCACGTGCCCGGCATGGGTGGGGCGGGAGCGATGGTGATCTCGGTGGCCATGGCGCCGATCGAGATCCTCGGCAAGCTGGTCAAGCCGTTCGCACTGTGCGTGCGACTG
>JBDGYO010000031.1:0-13775 GCA_039584015.1 Gemmatimonadota bacterium
TGGGCACCGGTCTCCTTCCCCACGGCGAGCATCCGCTGGGAGATGGGAAGGAACAGCTCACGGGAATCGGGATTGATCAGGTTCAGGTGGTGCACCAGCTCGGTAGGCAGCCGAGCCCCCTCCCCGTCGAGCACCTCGTAGTCGAAGCCGTAGAGGTAGACCGCGAACGGAAAGCTCACCTCGGTCACGGGCAGAAACACGGCGCCCCCGTGGCCTCCATGCCCACCGTGACCACCCATCTCCGCCACGGCCCCTTCGCCGGCCTCCTCCATCGGCATCGCTCCGGCCGGGAGGTCCACCGGACCGATCACCACGACGAACTCCTTCTCGGCCTCATCGTGGACCAGCTGAACGGTCGGCTCCTGGGCCGATCCCATCCGGGCTACGCCCAGCACCAGCACCAACGCCGCAACAACTCTCAGCACCACAGGGGACTCCTGGTTGTGGAATCCCTAATGAAACTCTCGGTTTTGCTGGAAATCAAGCCCGTGCGGCCAAGGCGGGCTCGTGGTGCGGGTTGAGGGCGGGTCGGTCCGGCAGCACACCGTCGATGCCCGCCGGGATAGGAATGCCGAGGTGATCGAGAATGAGGGGGAAGGTATCGACCGTGCGCACGGGCCCCTGGAGGCGCTGATTGGATGCCAGGAGGCACCGCATGTGGTCGGCGGTGAGGCTGCCATGGCCCGAGCGATGCTCCGGGATCTCCCAGTCGAGCCGCAGGTCCCAGCCCACCTCGGCGATCATAGCCAGGTCACCGGTGCGGGGGGACCGGAACAGCTGCGACAGCTGCGCGGGAGCGTCGGGATACGGCGAGTCGAGCGTGCGGCGCAGCCATTCCCGCTCATCGTGCTCCGCAGGGCCGCCTAACCACAGCACGTCCGCCGTGTCTGGCAGGTACCGGATCCGCCCCCCTCCCGTCTCGACCAGCCGAGCCCGGCCTTCCCTGCTCACCAATTGCACCGCGTCTCCGTCGTGTCCCACCATCATGGCCACCCCCGGAAGACGCACCAGCTCACGGACCAGGTTGCGCGGGACGCCGGCGACGGCGCCCCGTTCGATCTCGCCGATGGAGAAGCGGCGCTCGCGCGGCGTTCCGGGAAGGAGATACAGCTGCACCGAGCCGTTGCCGGAGACCATCACCGCCACTTTGGGGTCTCGCCGCCAGATTCCCGGGTAGCGCAGCACGGGGATCCCCATGGCCTCCAACTCGAGGCTCACGTCGGTGTGATGATCCACGCGGGTGAGTCCGTGGTCGCTCACCAGCAGTGTGAGATGGTCTCCGTCGAAGCCGCCCGCCGCTGCGTACTCCCCGATGATGCGGTCGAAGTTGCGGTACATGTCGAGCACGAGGGTGTGCCACGGATCCCAGAAGTGCGTGACGCCGTCCACGCCCGGGAAGACGGCGAACACGAAGCGATGACGCTCACGCGCCGTGCGGCAGAGCGCTCGGCCCACTGCACGCTCCAACGGCCCGTAGTCACCCACGTAATGCGCCAGCGCACCCCACAGGGCGCGCGCCGTCTGCACCCGGTCGCGCTCGCGCGCGAGTCCCCTGGTGAACGGGCTGCACAGGGCAACCGACTCGGGGACGAGATCGAACAGGGTGGCCAGGTCGGGACGCAGGTCACTGTTGATGAGGCCACCCTGCGGCCCGCAGTAGCTGCGTAGATGCTCGCGATCACTCCACCACTTGCCGGCGTAGCCCCGCACGTCCACCCAGCGAATCCCCGGTACGTCGCAGGTACCGGGATAGCAGCCCGTGAGGAACGGCAGGTAGGCCACACCGGTGGTGGAGGGGAACACGGTCGCGGCCGGCACGATCCCGCCGCTCTCCAGCAGGTGGCGGCTGATGTGTGGGAGATCCCCTGCCTCGACGAGGTGCGCGAACACGTCAGCTCGAGCCCCATCGAGAATCATCAGCGTCGCCCGTCGATCCGTCATCACCGTCGCCAATCTACACTGGGAGCCTTGAATTTTGCAGGCAATCGGTGAACTTGCATCGCATGCCGCCACCGCCACCGTGCACCCGACTCGGCAAACACTGCCGCGAGCTGCGGGTGACCATGCGTATCGCCGACCTGGAGGACGACAGCCCGACCCTCCAGGACACGTCGGCCACCTGGATGCTGGGACATACCGAACGCGTCACGATGGGCAAGCCGTACATCGACGGCATCGAGCTTCTCGTCGACGCCACGATCCACGTCCCGTGCAAGTATCTCGAGGTACACGACAGCGAGCGGGCATCGAAGCCGAACGGACACCCCAGAGTGACCTGCAAGGCGCACGGCTTCCGCGGCCCCCTGCCCTACAGCTCGCGGCCGGCACTGGAAGATCGACATGCGTATCACCGGGGTGGCGACAGGTTCTCCATCGTATACAAGGGCAAGCGGCGCGTACTCGACCTGCCGCTCAAGCGGGCCGCCCGGCGTGCACTGCCTGTGGTGCAGGGGCACAATCCCTGCCTCGACGCGCCGTGCCGCACCGCCGACAACAAGCAGGGTGCCGCATGTTGTCGCGACCTCACCCTCGACCTGGTACTCCCCGAGTCGAGCACGCGTATGGAGTCGCTACTGCGGTCACGCAAGTCGCCCTATCTCTGCAAGGTCGAGCGCGACGGAGACGATTCGGTGGAGGTCGAAGTGATCTCCGCGTGCGGTTATCTCGACGACGATGGCCTCAGCTGTGTGCTGCACGATCGGGTGCTTCCCAACGGCCGCGTTGCCAAGCCCTCGATCTGCTTTGAGTGGCCCGACCTGGGACCGGACGATGCCGGCCACCCGGGGTGTGCCCTGACGTAGGAGCCTCCCAATGACCGTTCCCCCTCCCGCCCCCGAGATCTCCGCCCGGGAGCTGGCGGCCGCCATCGAGGACGGCGCCTCCATACAGATCCTCGATGTCCGGGCCCCACATCGCGTGGCCACCGGCCACATCGACATCGGACCGGAGAGCCGGTTCCACAACATCGTTGGATCCCAACTGGTCGCGGCCCGTTCGCAGGAACAGGTCGGCCTCGATCCCGACGTCCCGGTTGCCGTGGTCTGTGGGCACGGCACCGACAGCAAGGTGGCAGCCCTGTTCCTCTCTCGCTTCGGCTACGACGCCCGGTCGGTGGCCGGCGGGATGGCAGGCTGGATGCTGACGACGCTGCGGCGGGAGCTGCCCGCCCCACCCTCGCTCGACCGCCTCGTTCAGTTCGACCGGATCGGGAAGGGGGCCCTGGGCTACCTGTTGGTGAGCGACGGCGCTGCGCTCGTCATCGACCCGCCGCGGGACCTGCGTCCCTACCTCGAGGTGGCGGAGGAGGCGGCGGCAAAGATCGTGGCCGTCGCCGACACACACTGCCATGCCGATTACCTGAGCGGCGGCCCCGGCCTGGCACAGCACCTGGGCATCCCGTACTACCTCCACTCAGCCGATGCGGTGTACCCGTACGATGGGACGCCGGGTCAGGTCGGCTACGAGCCGCTCGAAGACGGCGCCACGATTCAGGTGGGCCGCGCGACGGTGCGAGTGACTCACACCCCCGGACACACCGAGGGCAGCGTCTCATTCCTGTTGGACGACCAGGCGGCGTTCACGGGCGACTTCATCTTCGTCGCCTCGATCGGACGTCCGGACCTGGCCGGCAAGACCGAGGAGTGGACCGTCCAGCTGTGGGACAGCCTCACGCGTGCAAAGGCGGAGTGGCCGCAGGGAGCGCTCATCTATCCCGCACATTACGCCACCGAGGACGAACACAATCAGGACCGCTCGGTCGGTAAGCGCCTCGGCGAGATCCTGCACGACAACGAAGCCCTGGCGCTGAGTGACCTGGAGAGCTTCGCCGGATGGGTGCGGAGCAAGGCCGGCGCGTTCCCTGACGCCTACCGGAAGATCAAGGCCGTCAACGTGGGTTTGGTGCAGGTGGACGGTTTGGAGGCAGAAGAGCTGGAGGTGGGCAGGAACGAGTGCGCGCTGGCGTGAGGGACGGGGCGGCGCGCCCCCGGGTCACGGCGCGTACGTAATCGAGTACTCTCCCGCGACTGAGCGGCCGTCCTCGGTCCGCGCCGCGTAGAACACCCACTGGTACATCCGATCGAGCAACTTCTTGCGGAAATCGCCGTCCTCGATCTCCGGCTCGATTCTCACCCGCGTGACCCGTCCGCGGCGGTTCACCCAAAAGTGGATGGTGTACTCCTTGCCCTTCACGGAGGCGGGCGGGTCCTCGAACGGGTAGAGGATAGACCGCGGCTCCGGCGCGTACGCCGCGCCACCACCACCGGTGCCGGGGCCCACATTGCTCCCCACCCCGGTACCCGACCCCGACCCGACGCCACCGCCGTTGCCTGACCCGGTGCCCGCCCCCTCACCCGTTCCGGAACCCACGTCCTGCGGCCGGCTCACCACGAGACGCTGCACGGTCTTCGGCGGTGGGATCTCCGCCAGCTCCGGAGGGATGATCTTGAGGTCGGGCTTCGGCAGCACCAACTCCAGCTGCTCCAACTCTTCGTCGGGTGCCGGCGCCGCTATGGCCATGGGCGCCGGCCTGGGTGGCGCCGGGGGGAGGTTGATGAACTGCACCGACTTGTTGCCACCCCCCCCACCGCCGCCGACCGGTCCAGGTCCATCACCGTCTCCCATGAGGAGAACCACCTGGCCCCCCAGCACGATCAGCACGATGGCCAGGGCATGCAGCATCGCGGCGAACCCGGCCCCGGCCCCGAGCTTGCGGTCGGTGCGCGGCAGGGCACCCTTGGGGGCGTGGCGCGGCGCGTTGGGCCGCACGTACTCCTTCTGCCCCGCTATGGCATGCAGCTCCGCCAGCCCGGGATCGGTGTGTTGCGGATTCCTCGATCGGCGTGACTTGCTCATCGAGCCCGAATCCCCTCCCGCATCAGCTCATACACCTCGGGATTGAGATAGTACACCCGATCGAACGCCTCCCCCGTGCGGCTGTCCTCGGCGCCGACCGCATCGAGGAACACCCTGCGGTACTGGCCGGCCAGCGTGGGGGCGTAAAAGTCGAGGATCAGGGCCCCGCAGCGCACCGCCGCGCGCCGTCTCAGATCCTCCAGGTCGGCATCATCCACGGCATACCGAGCCAACTGCTGGTCGTCGATCAGCAGGAAGCAGAGCTCCTTGAGGAACGCGAACACCGTGGGCTCCGGCCGATCGGTGGACAGCGGCATCTGCACGGCTACCATCTGGTCCGTCGCGTTAAAGGCGTCGAACTCCACGATACGACCCTCGGGCCCAACGGGCGGCGACGGGAAGATAAAGCCCGCCGTGAGCCGGCGGCGCACCAGGTACCGTCCCAGCTGCGGAGCGAAGACCGAGTCCCACATCGCCTGGACGGCCTGGTAGCGTGGCTGCTGCTCCGCACTCAGGTCGCGCCAGTAATCGCGGTAGAAGATCTCCCACTCCTCCTCCACCGCGTCCAACAGGTCCTCGAGCAGCGACCGGGCGCCGCCCCGGAGGTTCTGGTCCAGGATCATCATGCCGAGCTGATCCTGGCGGCCCACCTGGGGACCGCCTCCGCTGGGCTGCTGCCCACCCGGCGGCCGCATGCCCCCGCGCCCCGGCCGCGGCACGTCGCCATCGACCACCAAGCGCAGCGCCATGAACATCTCTTCCGGGTCGCTGTCGGGGAAGTACAGCGGCACGAAGTGCAGCAAGTCGTATCCCGTACCTTCCCCAATGCCTTCGCGCAGCTGGACGGCGAGCGAGTCGAGCGCCGTGGGGTACAGGCCGCGCTCCAGCTTTGCCTCCCGCACCACGTCGGCGTACTCGGCGCTATAGAGCCCGAGCGGTCCCGGCTGGTCGGCCGCGATCACCGCCAGTGCGTGGAACCAGAGGTCGACCTGGGGACGCTCGCGCACGATCCAGCGTCCAGGTCCGGCCCGAGCCCCCGGTGCGGTTGGGGGAGGCGCGCCGGGCTGTACCCCCGGTTGGATCGGTACGGCCTGTGCCGTGGGTGGCTGGGTGGGCTGCGCCGCGACCTGTCGCGGGCCGATCTGCTCCTCCAGCGCCCGGACCACCCCGTTGTCGAGAGGATACGCGTCCTCGAACGTGACGTCGGGGGCGAGTCCCTGCAGCGCCACGGCGGCGGCGATCTGGCTCTCCTGGTACGGCGCCACCAGCGTGGGCTCGAGAGCATCGAACAGCAGCGCGCCGCAGCGCACCGCCGACCGGCTCGCCAGCTCGGGCGGCATCTCCTCGGCCCCCGTGGCACGCACCGCCTGCGGCACGACCGCGAAGCAGAGCTCGCGCACCACCCCGAACACGGTGGGATCGGGATCGCCTCCCGGGGGCGCCCACACCGCTACGACGTTGTCGAGGCGGCGGAACGCGCTGCCCTGCTCCAGCCGACCCTCCGGCCCGAGCGCTGGCGACACCAGGATCGTCCCGGCGTCCAGTCGCCGCGGCTCGAGGAAGGGCTGCAGCGCCGGCTCGACCGTCTCGCTCCACGCGGCCTGAACCTCCGCGTGACGAGCCGGGTCAGCGGCGATCACCCGCTCCCAGTAGTCCTCGAAGAAGAGCTCCCATTCCTGCTCGAGCAGCTCGAGGAACCGCTCCAGCACCTCGCGGTGATCACCTTCCCGGAACATGCCGGCCGCCCAGCGGATGCCGGCGCGCGTGGTGGGACTGTAGACGTCCTCCTGCCGCAGCTCACGCTTGGCCACGGCGATGAGGGCGCGGAACATCTCGTCGAGACTGGCGCCCGGGAAGTGGAGCGGTGCGAAGTGGAGCGCGCCGAGCTCGGGCTGCTTCTCCATTTCCAGCAGAAGCTCCCCGGCGAGAGAGTCGAGGGGCGTGGGGTAGATTCCCAGCTCCCGCTTGGCCTGACGTACCTGCTCCACGTAGTCCGGGTGGTACAACTGGAACAGGTCGTCCATACCGAAGCCCACCACGGCCAACCCGTGGAACCAGAGATCGGCCGCCCGATTGGAGCGTACCTGCCACCCCTGCTCCGCTGCCTGGCGGTCGGCGGTCACCTGCGCCGCCGCCGGGCTCGCCAGCACCACAGACCCCGCCAGCAGCAGGCCGACTAGTCCAGGAATCGCAACATCTCGCTTCATCGCACCTTCCAAACCCTGCACCCCCTACCGGAGTTCCGTCTCCGCCGGGAAGGTCCCCGTGCAATCGTCAAGTATCGGTAGCCCCCGCCCCCCCGGCAACCCACTGCCGATGTGCAAACTCCCGGGCCTCGATCGTCACCAGGAATAGGACGCAACTGCGAGGCGAAAATGAAGACGTTCATGGCTGCTCTGGTGGCGAGTTTGCTGGCCTCTCCCCTGCTTGCCCAGGGGTGGATCGAGCCGGTACCAGGCACCGACCCGGCGTTCGGGGTCGTCAAGGTCCGCACCGCGGTTTCCGTGCGGGTGACCGGCCGAATCGCGCTGGTCGAGGTCGAGGAATGGTTCCGTAACGACGGCGGTGGGCTCGGGGAGGGCGACTACCTCTATCCGCTCCCCGGTGAGGCGGTGTTCAGCAACTTCTCCCTGTTCCAGGGCGACCTGGAGCTGCGCGGGGAGACGATGAACGCCGCCGAGGCACGGGCGATCTATGAGGAGATTGTCCGCCGCAAGCGCGATCCGGCGCTGATCGAGCTCGCCGGACACGGTCTCGTGCGAGCCCGCGTGTTCCCCATCAACGCAGGCGAGACACGCAAGATCACGCTGCGCTACACCCAGATCATGGAGCGGGCCGGCGACGCCCTGCAGTTCCGCTACGCCGCCGGTGGCCGCTTCGGCCGGCGGATCAGCAGCGAGCAGACCGCGGCGACACAGCCGCGCCCCGAAGACGCTCCGCTCACGTTCACGCTGGTGGCCGACAGCGGTCGTGCCTACGGGGATCCGTTCTCCCCCACCCACGCGTTGGACGTGACCCGCGAGCGCGGACGGCTCACCGTGCGGCCCGACGCCGAGCTGCGTGGGGACTTCGTCGTGTTCCTCCCCATGGCCCGCGGGCTGGTGGGGATCACGCTGGTCACCCACAAGCCGGCCGGCGAGGACGGTTACTTCATGCTGACGCTCTCGCCCGGCCGTGCGGACGGCACCACCCTGCCCCGCGACCTGACCGTCGTGCTCGACGTGTCGGGCTCCATGTCGGGCAGCAAGATCGAGCAGGCAAAGGCAGCGTTGCGGCAGCTGCTGGGTACGCTGGATCGCGACGACCGCTTCCGGCTGCTGTCGTTCAGCAATGGCGTAACGGCCTTCCGCTCCGGGTGGGCGGAGCCGACCGGCCGGGTGCTGCGCGACGCGCACGCCTGGATCGATCGGCTCGACGCCGACGGCGGCACCAACATCGCCGGAGCGCTGGACGAGGCCTTCCGGCTCGACAGTCCAGAGGCACGCCTGCCGATCGTGGTGTTCCTGACCGACGGCTTGCCCTCGGTAGGCGAGCAGAACCCCGAGCGCATCGCGCAGCAGGCCGAGCAGCATCATGGGCGCGCCCGCGTGTTCGCCTTCGGCGTGGGGTACGACGTGAACACCTACTTGCTCGACCGCCTGTCGGCGGCCGGCCGGGGCGCCACCCAGTACGTGCAGCCGGGCGAAGACGTCGAGCAGGCGCTGAGCGTGCTGGCCGCCAAGGTCCAGCATCCGGTCCTGACCGACCTGGCGCTGGGCGACGCGCCGGCGGAGCTGGAGGAGATCTACCCCGGGACCTTGCCCGACCTGTTCCAGGGCGAGGAGCTGGTAGTCTTCGGACGGTACCGCGCCTCCGGTCGCGACCGGAGCGGTGCCATCACGGTCACCGGTCGCCGGAACCGGCGCACGGAGCGGTACGCGACCGACGCCGCGTTCCCGGACCACGCCACGGGGAACGAGTTCATCCCCCGGTTGTGGGCTTCCCGCAAGATCGGGTTCCTGACGCAGCAGGTCCGCCTCAACGGCTCGAACGAGGAGCTGGTGGAGGAGATCCGCCGCACTGCGCTGCGCTACGGCCTGTTGAGCGAGTACACCTCGTACCTGGTACAGGAGCCCGAGGACATCGCGGTCCGCCGCGACGCGCGCGGACGTGGGCAGGCCATGAACGCCCCTGCCGCCGTTCCCGTACAGTCGGGCGCGGGGGCCGTCGCCGCCGCCGAGCAATCCCGCATGAAGCGGGAGGCGAAGTCGGCCGTGGACCTGGAGGAGATGGAAGACGCATTCATCGCGCGCGGCCACATTGGTCAGCAGCGTCACGTGGCCGGTCGTCTGTTCGCACAGCAGGAGGGCGTGTGGACCGACGTCATGCATGCGGACTCGGCTCGCACAGTGGCAATCGCCCCGTACAGCGAGGCGTACTTCGCGCTCCTCGGTATGGCACCCGAGCTGGAGCCCTACTTCCAGGAGTTCGAGGAGGTGCTGGTCGCCGGTGAGCGCGTGAGCATCCGCATCGCGGACGGCGGCGCAGAGACCATGTCGACGCGCGGGCTGGAGCGTCTAGTGCGCGAGTTCCGCGCGCGGTAAACTGGACGACGTGAGCGTCGACTGGGCGGAAGTGTACCGCACCACCTTCGAGGACCTGGTCCGCTTCCTGCACCGCAAGGTGTGGGATGCGGACCGGGCGAAGGACCTGGCACAGGAGGTATTCGTGCGCGCGCTCGATCACGAGCCCGACAACCCGAAGGCCTGGCTCTTCACCGTGGCGGGGAACATCGCCCGGGACGAGGCGCGCTCGGAGATCCGCCGCCGCAAGCACCTCACGCTCCTCAAGTCGGAGGCCGCCGGGCAAGTGGCTCCCGACCCAACCGAGGAGCTGGAGCGCGAGCAGCGCATGGCCCTGGTGCGGCAGGCGCTGGACCGGTTGAGCGAGCGGGATCGGGACGTGCTGCTACTGTGGGACGCGGGGCTGGACTACGGCGAGATCGCCGGAGAGACCGGCCTTTCGAAGGGCGCCGTCGGCACGACGCTGGCACGCGCGCGTCGCCGCCTGGTGGAAGCGTACGACGCGTTGGAGGAGAGAGATGTCGCACATCGATGAAGGACTCCTGCACGCCTACCTCGACGGCGAGACCGCCGGGGCGGAGCGGTCCGGCCTCGAGCAGCACGTGGCCGGCTGCACCGAGTGCCGCACGCGGCTGGAAGAGGCGCGCGCGCTGCGGGACCGCAGCACAGGGATCCTGAGCGGCTCCGGACCGGCCTCGGTCACGCCACCTCCCTTCGAGGAGGTGGTGGCGCGCTCCCGCAGCGTCGAGGCGCGGCGGCGCGCGTTCCAGCTGAACCGGCTGACTGCCCTGGGCTGGGCCGCGACCCTGGTGATCGCCGTGGGCGTGGGCTGGATCGCCCGCGGGACGCTGGGATTCGGCGAGCGGCCCGCACAGCAGCCCGGCTTTGCCATGGTCGATAGTGCCGCCCCCCGCTTGGCTGAGGAGATCGCCGAGCCCGAGTCGGGTGCGGGCACAATCGGGCGCACGCTGGCGCAGGCGCCGGCGCGCGAGGGCCAGGTGGAATCCGGGCGCGCACAGCGGCGTGACGAGCCGGCACCCCCAACCGCGGTCAAGTCCGAGGTGGTGCCGGTCGAGGAGGAGCCGGCCGACCGTCGCGCGGAAGCCGAGGAAGCGCGAGCCAAGCTGGCGCAAGCCGACGCGGAGCAGCAGCCCGCCGCAGGGGTCGCCGCTCCCGCAACGCCGGCTCCCAGCGAGGTGCGTGCGAGAGGGGCGCTTGCCGAGGCGGACTCGGTGGGGCACACCCCCGACGAGAGAAAGGCGGGAGCGGAGGCGGACATCCAGGTCGTGGCACAGGAGGCGGCCGCCGAGGATGTGATGGCCAGGCGACGCCAAGTCGATCTTGACGCGCTGATCGGCGAATCCGGCGAGGCGGCCTGGCGGGTGGTCGACGAGCCCACCGCACGCGAGCGGCTGGGGGGACCGATCGCCCGGCTACCCGACGCTGCCGTCGAGGCATACCTCATTCCGGCCGATTCGGAGAGACCTGCCGTACAGGTGGTGCAACGCCTGGAGGCGGGTGACGTCGTGGTGTTGGCACAGGAGCTCGTGGGCGATCCCGCACAGGAGGGAGTGGGCGCACGCGACGAGCTGACGGCGATGAATGCACCCTTCTCGGACGTGTCGGAGGCGAGCGTGCGCCGGGGAGACTACGTGATCATGCTCCGTGGGAGACTGCCGACCGACTCGCTGCGGGCGCTGCTGGAGACGCTGCCCTAGCTCGCCGTCTCTCCCGTCCGTCGCACCCTGATCAGCTCGGCAACCACCGACACGGCGATCTCCGCGGGGGTGTCGGCGCCGATGGCCTCACCGATGGGCACTCGCACACGCTCCAACGCCTCGCGTGGCACTCCGGCCTGCTGCAACGCCTCGAAGATCACCGCACGCTTGCGCATGCTGCCCAGCATCCCCACGTAGCGCGCCGAGGAGCCCGCTGTCCGTTCCACGATCTCGGCGTCGTAGCTGTGCCCGCGCGTGGTCGCCAGCACATAGTCGTCCGCATCGAGGGTGAGCCGGTCGAGCACCGACCGGAAGTCGTCGGCGATCACCTCGTGCGCCCACGGCACGCGCTCGCGATCGGCGAACTCCTCACGATCGTCCGTGATCAGCACATGGAAGCCGGCCCCGGCGGCCACCCTCGCGATCTCTCGGCCCACGTGCCCGGCGCCGAAGACGATCACGCGTGGGACCCGCTCGAGCGGCTCGACCAGCGCGCCCAGTGCCTCGTCGACGCGCGCGATGGCGCGGTACGGGATGTCCGGGGGCTCCGTCTCGAACCTCACACCCACGTGAATCACCTCGTCGCCGATACGAGCCTGCTTGCGCGGGCCCGCGCTCCAGTCCACCGCGGTCAGGATGGTCCCCGCGATGCGGCGGTCGGCCGCGACGGCCAGCGCGCCGTAGAGCGCTGCCATCTCGGGCGTGGGTACGATGGGCTCGAGAAAGAGCTCGACGGTGCCGCCGCACGAGAGCCCTACATCGCCGGCCAGATCGGCGTTGAGCGTGTGCCGCGCAAAGCTCGGGACGCCACTCTCGGCTGCGGTGAGCGCCTGCTCGGCCACGTCGGCCTCGGTGCAGCCACCACCCACGGTGCCCCAGCGGCGACCATCGACCGCCACCACGAGCTTCGCGTCGCGCGCCATCGGCAACGAGCCGCGCTGACTGGACACGGTGGCCATCGCGCCGGCGAGACCGGCCTCCGCCAGGGCACGGGCGGCGTCCCATACGGCGGCGCGCTCGCTCACGACGCCGGCAACTCCTCGAGCGTGGCCACCGCCCGGCGCAGGTGGGGGATCACGATCGACCCGCCGACCACCAATGCCACGGAAAATGCCTCGAACAGTTCCTCATCGGTCGCATCTTCCTCGCGGCAGCGAATCAGATGGTAGGTGATGCAGTCGTCGCAGCGCAGCACCATCGAGGCCGTGAGGCCCATCAGCTCCTTCGTCTTGGCGTCCAGCGTGCCGGGCTCATAGGCATGCGAATCCAGGGCGAAGAACCGGTTGATGGTGAGGTTCCCCGCCTCGTGAATGGCGGCGTTCATCTTCTCGCGGAAGTGGCGGAAGGCTTCGAGACTCTGAGGGGCTTCAGACATGGGAGCTCCGTGGGGACTCACCGCAACTTCCACCTGATTGCCCCGAGCGGCTAGTGGTGGCCGGTGGCCTCCGCCTGGGCCGTGAGCCTCGGGCTCACCATCGGGAAGGTGCGGGCGAACAGGCCGTACGCCAACAGGAACAGTCCCAGGAAGCCGAGCGAGATGCCGATCTCGGGCAGGCCGATTCGGGGGGCGTGCTCGGTGAGCGACGGTTGCACCAGCAGGTTGCGCTCCAGCCACACGCCGAGGAAGCTGATCAGCAGGAAGAGGGTGAACGTGAAGGCCGTCACCTTGGACTTCACCCAGATCAGACCCCAGAACGGAATGAGGAACACCATCACTCCCACAAGGATCGAGATGGGCTGCCACTCACCCCACAGCCGGTAGTACAGGAAGGACGTCTCCTCCCGCAGGTTGCCGAACCAGATCACGAGGACCTGGCTGAACACGAGGTAGGCCCAAAACACCGAGAACCCGAAGACCAGCTTGCCGAGGTCGTGGAACTGCTCGCGGCCGATCACGTCGCGCATCCCGAGGCGCCGCCGCCAATAGACCATCATCAGCCCCAGCATCGTGAGCCCCGTGAGGACCGCCCCCATGAAGAAGAAGGCACCGAACAGATTGCTGATCCAGTACGGGGCGAGCGACATCACGAGGTCGAACGCAATGAGGGAGAAGAGCCAGGCGTACAGCAGGCAGAGAGCCACGGCCAGACGGGTGAGCCGACGTTCGTTCTTCTGCTCGTCCGCCGGCAGCCCGGTGTAGCCCACGGCGATGCGGTCGTACAGCGCCCGCTTCCACCCGGTCACTTGGCCCCGCAGCTCCGCCACGTCCGGCCTGACATCGTGATACACGAACGCGACGGCCACACCCAGCAGTACGAGGAGGGATACCAGGTCCCGCCAGAAAACCCACGAGACGGTGAGCCACTGGCCGCGCGCCGGCGTGGGGTGCTCGATCCACGGGAACAGCTCGTGCCGCCCGACAAACAACAACAGGAAGCACACGATCGCGACGGGCAGGAAGGCCACCGCCGCCTCGGCGAACCGGATGATCGGGCCCGACCAGACGCCCTTGGTGATCTTCTGCGTGGCGGCGAACACGGTGGCGCCCAGAGCGACCCCCGTGAAGAACAGGAAGTTCACGTGGAACATGCGCCAGGCACGCCCCGGATCGTCGCCCATGGCGAGCGTCACGAACATGCCCAATCCGACCACCGCGAGCACGGCGCCCAGCAGGAGCATGCCGCGGGCCGGCGCGTTTGCG
>JBDGYO010000314.1:0-6235 GCA_039584015.1 Gemmatimonadota bacterium
CTACCGGATTCTCGTGTGTTACCCCTCTGCGGCCGCTTTCTCTTGCGGTTCCTGGTATGACAACTAGCGGAGTGTCATGACAAAACGGGCTTTGCTGTTGGCGGTCCCGCTCGGAGTGGTTGCCGTGGCCGCCTTGCTGTTCGTTACCAGCCCAGGTTCTGCACTGGGCGCCGGGCAGGCGTCGGCCGCGCAGGTGAGCGGCTTCAAGGCCCCCGTCGATGTCGACACTGCCGGACTCCCGGGCCCCGTCCAGCCCATCTTCTACCGCCACGACGTGCACGCCGGCGAGTACGAGATGGATTGCCGCTACTGCCACTTCGCTGCGGAAGTGAGCCCGAGCGCCGGTCTTCCCACCGTGTCCACCTGCATGGGGTGCCACATTCTGGCGGGCGCCGCGAATCCGGAGGTGCAGAAGCTGCGCGACTACTGGAACGAGCGGCGGCCCATCGAGTGGGTGGAGGTACACCGAGTCGCCCCCTTCGTGCGCTTTCCCCACAATCGGCACGTCAACTCCGACAAGGAGATCGAGTGCCAGGACTGCCACGGACTCATCGAGGAGATGCCTCAGGTCTATCAGTACGCGTCGCTCAAGATGGGGTGGTGCATCACATGCCACGAGAAGGAAGAGGCCAGCACCGACTGCACCGTCTGTCACTACTAGGCGGACGAACGGGCGCTCACGCGTAGAGGACGGATGGCCAACGGCAGCGACGGCGAGCTCAACGGCAACGGCATGAACCGCAGGCGGTTCCTCACGGTCCTCGGTGCGGCCGGGGGCGGTGCCGCCGCGCTGTCGGGATGCTCCGGTGAGGCGACCGACAAGCTCATCCCCTACCTCGTCCCACCCGACAACCAGATCCCCGGGATCGCTACCTGGTACGCCAGCACGTGTCGCGAGTGTCCGGCAGGCTGTGGCGTGCACGCCCGAGTGCGTGAGGGGCGCGTGGTCAAGGTGGAGGGCAACCCGGAGAGCCCCGTCAACCAGGGTCGTCTCTGTGCGCGGGGCCAGGCCTCGCTCCAGGGGCTGTACAACCCCGACCGCATTCGTGGCCCCATGGCGAAGAACGCGGGCGGCGCCTTCGAGCCGATCAGCTGGGACGATGCCATCGCGCGCATCACGCAGCGGCTCCAAGGGGTGACCGGCGATCTGATCCGGTTCGTCACGGGAAACGAGGCCGGGACGTTCGACCGCCTGGTCACCGAATGGCTCGCGACGTTGGGATCGCCGGCCCCAGTGGTGTACGAGCCGTTCGGCTACGAGGCACTACGGCACGCCAGCCAGCAGGTGTTCGGGACAGATCGGCTACCGCGCCATGACTTCGGTGCAGCGCGCTACGTGCTCTCCTTCGGTGCCGACTTCCTCGAGACGTGGCTGAGCCCGGTGGAGCAGGCCCGCGGGTTCAGCGAGAGCCATGGTTTCCGGGACGGATCGATGGGGCGCTACGTGCACATCGAGCCGCGCATGAGCATGACCGGGATGAGCGCGGACGAGTGGATCGCGCCGCGCCCGGGCTCGGAGGCGCTGCTGGCGCTGGCCATGGCCCACGTCATCGTGACCGAGCGCTTGGCGCCGCGCCAACCCGACACCTTCCGCGTGCAGCAGCTGCTGGACGCCCACGCCCCAGCCGGCGTGGCGGACCGCACGGGGATCGCGGCGGAGACCATCGAGCGGCTGGCACGTGAGTTCGTGGCGGAGCCCAGCCTGGCAGTGGCCGGTGGGGCGGGGGCACAGCACGAGCAGGCGCACGTGACCGCGGCTGCGGCCAACGTGCTCAACTACGTCGCGGGCAACGTGGGTCGTACGGTGAGCTACGGCGCCGACCTCAACCCGGCGGGCTCCTCGAGCTATGCCGACCTCGGCTCGCTGGTGCGGGCGATGCGCAACGGTGGTGTCGGCGTGTTGTTCATCCACGGGGCCAACCCGGCACATGCCGCTCCCGCGGGAACCGACTTCGCCGGTGCGATGGCGCAGGTCGGGTTCTCGGTGAGCTTCGCCCGCTTCTGGGACGAGACGGCAGTCCACGCCGACCTCGTGCTGCCCGACCACGACCCGCTCGAGCAGTGGAACGACTTCGAGCCGCGCGCCGGCGTGTACGCCCTGCAGCAACCCGTGATGCAGCCGGTGTTCGACACGCGCCAGACCGGCGATGTGCTGCTGGCGGTGGCTCAGCAGGTGGGCGGTCGGCTCGGTGCACGGCTCACGGCCCCCACCTATAAGGACTACCTGCAGCAGGCTTGGGGGCAGCTGCAGCGGCGGCTGCGCGATTTCCGACCGTTCGAGACGTTCTGGACGGAGGCGCTGCAGCACGGTGGCGTGTGGCGCGACGCGCCGGCGCGCACCGTGCGACTCGCCCGATCGGTGGCGCAGCTGCAGGAGCCTGGTACCTGGTCGGCGCCGCAAGATGGGTTCACGCTCATCGCGTACCCGTCTCCCGCACTGTACGACGGGCGCGGAGCCAACCGCCCGTGGCTCCAGGAGCTGCCGGACCCGGTGACCAAGATGACCTGGAGTACCTGGGTCGAGGTTCACCCGGAGACAGCGGCCGAGCAGGGCATTCACGAAGGCGACATCCTCGAGGTCACCACGCCAGCGGGCACCGTGGAGGCGCCGGCCTATCTCTATCCGGGATTGCGCCGCGACGTGCTCGCCATGCCGTTGGGGCAGGGGCACACGGCGTTCGGTCGGTACGCCGAGGGGCGCGGCGCGAACGTGTACGCGGTGCTGTCCACCGACGTGACCGACTTTGGCGGCGTCTCGCACTACGCCGCGGCGAGCCTGCGTCATACGGGTCGGCACGAGTACGTCGCCAAGACCGAGGGCAAGTCGCGGCAGATGGGGCGGGGCATCGCTCAGGCCGTGACGCTCGCCGCATTGCAGCACGGCGAGCACGGCGAACCCCACGGCGGCCACGCGGCGCCGGTGCCGGAGCACATCGAGGAATTGCTCGACGAGGTGCAGGCGGCCCAGGACGCGGACACCAAGCACGGTGATTACGCTGGAGACGTGCCGCGCTGGGCGTTGGCGGTCGATCTCTCCAAGTGCACGGGCTGCAGTGCCTGCGTGACCGCGTGCCATGCGGAGAACAACATTCCCACGGTGGGTCCGGAGCTGGTGCGGCGGGGCCGCGAGATGGCTTGGATCCGCATCGAGCGGTACTTCGAGGGCGGGGAGAACGGCGAGCCGCTGGAGGCGCGCCACCTGCCGATGATGTGTCAGCAGTGCGGCTACGCGCCCTGCGAGCCGGTGTGCCCCGTGTATGCGGCGTATCAGACGCCGGACGGGCTCAACGGGCAGGTCTACAACCGCTGCGTGGGCACGCGGTACTGCTCTAACAACTGCCCATACAAGGTGCGCGTGTTCAACTGGTTCGACCACCAGGAGGAGAACGACCCGGCGTTCGCCTTCCCCGACCCGTTGCACTGGCTGCTCAATCCCGACGTGACGGTGCGCGCCAAGGGCGTGATGGAGAAGTGCACGTTCTGCGTGCAGCGGATCCGGGGCAAGCAGAATGAGGCCGTACTCGCGG
Source organism: Gemmatimonadota bacterium (assembly GCA_039584015.1). Taxonomy (GTDB): domain Bacteria; phylum Gemmatimonadota; class Gemmatimonadetes; order Gemmatimonadales; family GWC2-71-9; genus WVYX01. The sequence continues at coordinate 3,528 of JBDGYO010000314.1, forward strand.
GGCAGACGTGTCCCTCCGATGCGCTGGTGTTCGGTGATCTGAACGATCCGAACTCGCGCGTGCATCAGGTCTCGGGTGACGACCGCAGCTATCACGTACTGGGGGATCTCAACACGCAGCCGGGCGTGACGTACCTGCGCAAGGTGCGCAACCTGGGAGTGGAAGAGGCCTAGCGCGAATGGCGACCATCGCGGAACCCGAACGGGCGGCACCGCAGCAGCCGACCTACCACGAGATCACGCGCGACGTCGTAGCGACGCTCGGGCGGCCGTCTCGGGGGTACTTCGTGCTGCTCGCGCTCGTGCTCGTGGTGCTGGCGGTGGGCGGGTTTGCCCTCCTGTGGCAGATCCGCTGGGGGTTGGGCGTCGCCGGCTATACGCCGCCGGTGCTGTGGGGTGTGTACATCACGACGTTCGTGTTCTGGGTCGGGATCGCGCACTCCGGGACCCTGATCTCGGCGATTCTCTACCTGTTCCGCTCGGCGTGGCGCACGTCGGTGTATCGCACAGCCGAGGCCATGACGGTGTTCGCCGTCCTCACGGCGGGCCTCTTCCCGCTGATCCACGTCGGCCGGATCTGGTACGCCTACTGGCTGTTTCCCTATCCCAACCAGCGCCAGCTGTGGGTGAACTTCAAGTCACCGCTGCTGTGGGACGTGTTCGCCGTCTCGACGTACCTCACCGTGAGCACGCTCTTCCTGATCGTCGGGCTGGTGCCCGACGTCGCCGCGGTGCGGGAGAAGTCCACGGGCTGGCGGCGCAAACTGTACGAGATCACGTCACTGGGATGGCGCGGCACCGATCAGCAGTGGCGCCACTACATCCGAGCGTATCTCTACCTGGCGGCTCTGGCGACGCCACTCGTGCTGTCGGTGCACAGCGTCGTGTCCTGGGACTTCGCCATGTCGATCGTGCCCGGTTGGCACGCGACGATCTTCGCGCCCTACTTCGTGGCGGGTGCGATCTACTCGGGTGTGGCAATGGTGGTCACGCTGCTGGTGCCGCTGCGCAAGGTTTTCAAGGTGGAGCGGTACATCACGGTGGACCACTTCGAGAATCTGGCGAAGCTGCTGCTCCTCACCGGGATGATCGTCGGATATGCCTACGCCGTGGAATACTTCATCGCGTGGTACTCCGGGAACCCGTTCGAGCAGGACGCCTTCTACAACCGCGCGTTCGGCGAATACTGGTGGGCGAGCTGGACGATGATCATCTGCAACGGGTTCCTGCCGTTCCTGCTGTTCTTCCGCAAGGTACGGCGTAGCATCCCGGCGCTGTTCGTGCTCTCCCTGTTCGTGAACCTAGGCATGTGGTTCGAGCGGTTCGTGATCATCGTGGTGTCGCTGTCTCATGAGTACGAGCCGTACGCGATGGGACACTACACGCCGTCGTGGGTCGAGTGGGGGATCCTCGCCGGCAGCTTCGCGTGGTTCTTCCTGTGGTTCCTGCTGTTCGCGAAGAACTTCCCCATGGTCTCCATCACCGAGGTGAAGGAGATCATCCCGATGCCGCGAAAAGCGAGGCCACGGTCATGAACGGCCGGCATCCCGTGGACGCGGCTACGCAGGCGATCCACGCGCTCAAGGCCAAGGGCTATAGCGATTTCACGGTCTACACCCCCGTGCCCAACGCGGAGATCGCGCAGGCGGTGGGTCACAAGGTGAGTCCGGTGCGGCTGTGGACGCTACTGGGTGGGCTGCTGGGGTGTGCCACCGGCTTTGCGCTGACACTCTGGATGTCGTACGACTGGCCGCTGGTGGTGGGTGGCAGGCCCGTCGGCTCGGTGATCCCCTACGTGGTGATCGCCTTCGAGCTGACCATCCTGTTCGGCGCGGGCGCGACGATCCTGGGGTTGGTGTTCCACTCCTGGCGCACGCGACAGCTCGGTGCGTACGATGGACGCTTCACCGACGATCAGATCGGGATCTTCGTCCCCTGTCCGGTGGAGCGACGCCCGTCGGTCGAAGAGCTGTTGCGGCACTCGGGTGCGGTGGAGGTGCGCGTTGAGACGTAGACTCGCCCTCGCCGTCCTGGCCGTCGCGCTGCTCGCCGGCGGGTGCACGCGGGAGCAGTGGCACCGCTTCCCGAGCCCCGACGACCTCATCGCCGCGATTCCCTGGTTCTCGGTGATGCACCGGGGGATCGCGATCCAACCATATAAGATGCCGCGCCAGCCGGTGGAGGGGACGGTCCCGATCACCGGTGTCGAGGTCGTGCCTCCGGCGATCCCGCAGAACCGGCCGGCGCTCAATCGGCTGGCCAACCCGGTGCAGCGCACCGCGTCGAGCATGGAGCGCGGCCGCGACCGCTACGACATCTACTGCACGTTGTGCCACGGCGCCGAGGGATTGGGAGATGGGCCCGTCGCTCCGGCACTGGCCAACGCCGTGCGCAACCTGACCGAGGAGCGCCAGGTCGACAACAGCGACGGCTGGATTTACGGAACGATCACCAACGGCTTCGGAGCGCTGATGCCGGAGTACGGTAGCAAGCTGTCTCCGGAGGACCGCTGGCACATCGTCAACTACGTCCGGTTGCTGCAGGGGGCGGCGCAATGAGCGTGGGTAGCGTGAACCGCGAGCTGTACGAGCGGGGCGCAAACGCGCCGGCCCGCGGCATGCTCCTGCTGGGCGCCGTGCTCGCGGTGGTCGGATTGGGCATGTTCGTGACGCTCGCCATGGGCGACGATCCGGGGCGTGCCTGGCGCAT
>JBDGYO010000315.1:0-5358 GCA_039584015.1 Gemmatimonadota bacterium
GTTTCGGTACCGACTAGAGGAGGATCCCGCCGACAAAGGGGGGATTGGAGGGCCACTCTGGGGCGGCCTCGCGGCCGGGGTAGAGGAGATACACCGCGTATACGTTCGTGCGGGTGACCGGAGGGTGGACCTCTCAGAATTCCAATCCGCGGAAGAGGCAGAACGGTACGCTGATGAGATCCGGGCGATGATCGCCGAGGCTTGAGTCACGTTTGGTGGTGGCCGTGTTGTTCTTGCGGCTGGCTCAGTCAAGAGGGGTGACCCAAGATGCCGGAACGCCGTTCACATCCAGAGCAGCGTGCTGTCCGCGACGGTGTCGCAGGCGCCGTCCTGATCGGCGTACTCGACCTTATGGGGGGGCTAACATATGTGGACCCTGCCGCGCCGTTCATCGAGGACGGCTTCATCTCGGATTTTTGGTGGCTCCTCATACACGTCAGTATCTACCTCGGCCTAGCCTACGGTCTGTGGAAGAGAAGCCGCGCGGCGGCCATTGGGCTTGTGGGTTGGCAGCTATGCGCTACCCCGTGGCCATGGTGGGTCTACGAAGGAGAGGGGCCCTCATGGTTTTGGTTTTGGGTAGCACTTGTACTTGTAGCTCTATTTGTGAGGGCGGCGCGGGCCACCTTCGCGATTAAGAAGCTCTCCGGACGCCCGCAGGCGCCACCTGCGACTGGCAAGCCATCCACGGGAAGGTCAGATGATTCGTGAACAGCAAGCAGAATCCCACCGCATCTGAGCGCCCATCCGGAGCGGAGAGAGAGGTAGACGACCAGATGCCGCGATGCCAATTGTCTCTGCACGAGGAGATTCTGCTGCTCGCGCTGCGGGACAAGGAGGGGACGATCGTGGGGGGCACGCACTACTCGTACGCACTGGGTGGGGCCCTCCTCGCCGAGTTATTGCTCCAGAAGCGGATCAAGATCGACGAGTCCAGGCGCAAGAAGCTTGTCGCTGTAGCGAGCTCGAAGCGGGTCAGCGAGCCCTTGCTCAGCGAGTGCCTGGAGAAGGTCAAGACCGCCAAGCGGCGGGCATCGGTGCAGACCTGGGTGGGACGCTTCGCGGGACTCAAGCACTTGAGGCACCGGGTCGCGTTGGGGCTGTGCGAGCGCGGGATTCTGAAGGCGGATGAAGATACCGTGCTGCTTATCTTCAAGCGCAAGACGTATCCGGAAGTCGATCCAGAGCCGGAGCGCGAGCTGATCGAGCGGTTGCGCCAGGCGATCTTCACCTACACCCGGGAGCTGGATCCGCGGACCGTGGTGCTCGTGGCCCTGGCGCACAGCGCGGGCATCCTGGGCGACGCGCGAGGCGATCCAGGCCATGCAAGCGGCCGTCGTCGTGGCCGCCGTGGTGCCAACGGTAGTCGCCACGACCGCCACGCACTAGGGCCCCACGCTCGCCAAGATCTCACCGCGCTCACCTGAGCCCCCATTCGTTGTAGCGCGGTAGCGAGGTTCCCCCGGTGGGGGAGTCGGATGTGTTCTGAGGTTGAGAAGGACCGGCCCGCCAACTCCGACAACTCCCGTTCAGAATCCGCTTGACCTCTGCTTGACGCCGCAGGTGGAATGTGGATGTGCGTTCTGTGAGAGGGTCCCATCATGCGTCGCTTCATCAGCTGTGTTTTGCTCGTGAGCTACCTGAGTGCGTGCACGAAGTGGGAGATACAGGGCGTGAGCCCGCAGCTTGCGGCTGTCACAGAAGAACACGACAAGCTCTGGGTCGCCAGGACGGACAGCGCCGTGGTCATCTTGGAACATCCCCGTGTGACGGGCGACACCCTCAGTGGGCTGGTGAACGGCACTGAGGTCAGCATCCGGCTTGTCGACGTGGCACAGGTGGGAGTGAAGAGGTTTGATGGTGGCAAGACGTTGCTCATGACCGCGGTCGTGGGTATGGCAATCATGGGAGCGCTACTCGTAAGCACTGAAGGTCTCGAGGACATCGATTGGGGACGGGATTAGTGCCGCTATCTCCGACAACTCCCGTTCAGAATCCGCTTGACGAGGCATGGCACTGCTGTGGGTCGGCGCCGTTGTTTCCGGCCCACCAATCCCGAGCAAAACTCCCCTTGTTCGTCAGGCGCATGGGGACAACGTTCGTCGCAATCACCCCCAGGAGGTCGTCATGCCCCGCATGATTCTCCCGCTGATGCTACTCGCCGTCGTCGCTTGTCAGCCCATGACTCTGGTAATGACGGACGCGCAGAGGGACGCAACCGAGGAAGCCGTCAAGCAGGCAGCCCTGGCGTACAATGCGACCTGGCGAGCACAGGAGGACGTCGACGCGTATATCAACTACGCCTCCGATTGGGCCGGAACCCCCTGGGGTTGCTGTGAGACGCTCGATGACCTGCGCTCCTTTGCCACACGGGCTTGGGAAGGCTTCGACATCGAGAGTGCCGAGGACGGCGAGATCAAGGTGATGGTGTTCAGCCCGGACGCCGCCGCCGTGACGTTTACCGGCACAGCCACTCGCGTTGACACCGCCGGGGTGCGGCAGGAGCGGGCAAATGAGATCGCCGGACTCTGGGTCCGCGAGGATGGTGAGTGGAAGCTCCTGATTGCGAAGAACTACACTCGCGCCGCGGGCACGTAGCGCGCAGTCCCCTCGTTTTGACAGGGAAGGCCGTTCGGGTTAACCGTGTGGGTAACCCGGAGCCTCCCAGGAGCAGCGATGTCAAAGAGTGACGATCGGAAGCTGGCCGCGTTGGTGAAGAAGAACGCTGCCAAGGCCGCCAAGAAGAAGAAGAAGACCCGGCGCCAGTACGACAAGACGCTGCCCCCGGACACCGAGGAGGACACCGAGCTGCGCGACTTCTTTTCTGACATGAAGAAGCGCGAGTTCTAGCTGCCGCCGCACCCGGCACGTACCTTCCCCTCGTTGAGACCATTCCTCAGCGGGGGGAAAACGCTATGCGCACCAAATCATTGTTGGCGGCGGCTGTGGTGGTGGTGCTCTCGGCAACCGGGTGCTACCCGGCGGCGGGGCCGTTGAGCGACGAGGATGTCGCGGCGATCACCGCTCTGGGGCAGGCGTACCGTGACGCCGTGCTGGCCGGCGACGCGCCGGCGATCGCGGCGCTGCACACGGAAGACGCCGTCGAGATGCCGCCGAACATGGTCGCCAGGCAGGGCCGAGCGGCCATCCAGGAGGCGTACGGGACCGGCCCGTTGATGACGACGTTCACGATCACGTCGAAGCAGACAGAGGGGTTCGGCAATCTCGCGTACGAGCTGGGCATCTGGACGGCCAGCATGGAGATCGAGGGCATGGAAGAGCCGTATCAGGACGCCGGGAAGTACATGGTGGTGTGCGAGAAGCAGGCCGACGGCACGTGGCTGATGAAGGCGACGATGTGGAACTCCGACATCCCGATGCCTGAGTAGCCAGCACGCGGCAACCTCCAACCCGATCGCCACGAGAAGCGCCCGGCCACGGCCGGGCGCTCGTGTTTTGTAGCCGCAATTCGCTTGACGGATGCTTGACGCGGCAGGTGGAGCGTACGCGTGGCTCACACAAGGAACCGACCATGCGCTTCTCGTTCTCAGCTGCCGCCGTTCTCCTGGCCGCACCGCTCCTCAGCGGGTGCCTTACGACTTTGGGCGGGGGCGTCGGCTACATCGTGGATTCCAGCAAGCCCGACTACGAGGTCGCCTCGCGGGCCGACCTGCTGGTACAGGAACAGGGTAAGGAGGTGCTCGTCGTGGACCGTGATCGCGAAGCGCACGGCGGCCGCTTCCAGGGACTGCTGGCCGAGTCGGGGGAGCCGTTTGCCGTGGTCTACGAGCGGTGGCGTGCTACGCTGGCCGACTCGCTGAGGCCGCCTCCCGTCGGAGGCCGGCTGGTCGTGCACGTCCGCACCGCCGCGGGGATTGATACCCTCGAGGGGGAGCTCGTGGGTTTCGATGCCTACGCCGCGTATCTCAGGTCGGGGAAACGGGGTGTGGTCGCCGACTGGGCGGTCATCGAGGGCTGGGCCAACGTCGAGGGCCTGCCGTACGCGCTTCCGCTGGCCTCGATTCAGCCGGACCCGGCGCTGCCGCTCATCGCTTCGGTCGAGCTGCTCGTCGGCACGGAGACAGAGGTGGCCATCCCGTGGGAGGACGTTCGGGTCGTCGAGGTCAAGCGCTCCAAGCACGGTGTGCGCAACGGGGCGTTGATCGGTGCCGTGCTGGACATCGCGACGATTGTGCTCATCGCCGCGACCATTGATTTCAATGTCATGAACTAGGCACGCCGGCGCCCCGCTAGTTCCGCATCGAGGCCTTGATGACGGCGAGCAGATCCTCGAGCTCGAACGGCTTCTCCACGACCGGGCGGTCGATGCGCTCCAGGAAGGCCTGGATCGTGGGGTCGCTGGCGAAGGCGGTGACGAACACGATCCGCTTCGCGGCGTCCGGGTCGGCTTCCTTGAGCTCGTCGTAGAAGCTCACGCCGTCGAGGAAGGGCATGCGGATGTCGCACACGATCACGCGGTAGGAGTGCGTCTGCAGTGCCGCGACCGCGGCCAGGCCGCTGTCCACGGTTTCGACCATGTAACCGAACCGCTCCAGGGCCTTACCCAGGGCCCGGCGCACCGAGCGATCGTCATCGATGATCAGGACGTCCATGGCACACTTTCCCTGTCAGCGCACGCCCGCAAGATAACGGGTTCAGAGTCAGATGGGCGTGAGATCGCCCGAAACCTGTGGGAAAGGCGGGGTGTTTGAGGGGTGTGGCGCCGCCGCCGCCGCGGAGGCTATTTTCGCCTTCTCCTTGCCCAGCCCTTCTCCTCCCGGCAGGATGGTGCGCCATGCTAGCGAGGGCAGTGAGCATTCTCATTTCGTCCACATTGCTGCTGATCGGCTCGACCGTTTCGGCCCAGGGCGTCCGCGTCAACGGCCAGCCGGTGACCGAGCAGCAGATAGCGGCCCTGCAGCAGCGGATGGGCATACCGGAGGCCGCGCCGATTCCCGCGGGGCGGTACTGGTACGATCGAGTGTCGGGGCTGTGGGGGATGGAGGGCGGCCCCACGCAGGGCCAGATCCTGCCCGACCTCCAACTGGGCGGACCGCTGCGGGCCGATGCCTCGGGCGGCGGGACGGGCATCTTTTTCAACGGCCGTGAGCTTCATCCTCAGGAGGCGGCCTTCCTGCAACGCATCTTCGGCTACACCATCCCCGGCCGCTACTGGCTCGACTGGCAGGGGAACGGCGGCCCCGAAGGCGGCCCCGTGCTGTTCAACCTGGTGGCCGCGGCCTCCCAGGCCGGCGGCGCCGGAGGGGGATACGGCGGCTACACGCGCAGGACACCGTTCGGTTCCATCGGTGGCGACGGCAATTGCAGCTACTTCATGTCGCCGGACGGCTCGAGCGT
>JBDGYO010000032.1:0-13729 GCA_039584015.1 Gemmatimonadota bacterium
CACCTTCCTCGCCACCGAGTTCGACGAGATCAACCCGACCCTGTCGCCCGACGGCAACTGGCTGGCCTACTCCTCGGAGGAGTCGGGACGGCGGGAGGTGTACGTACGGCCGTTCCCGCAGCGCGGCGGCCGGTGGCAGGTCTCGACCGACGGCGGCGTCGAGCCGCTGTGGGCGCACAGCGGACGCGAGCTGATCTATCGCAACCGGGCGAACGAGCTCGTGTCGGTGGACGTGCGCACGGAACCCACCTTCTCGGTGGGCGCGCGTCGGGTGCTGTTCGACGCGTCAGAATACGAGCGCGACCTGCTGGCTCACGTGCCCTATCACATCACGCCCGACGACCAGACCTTCGTGTTCATCAAACAGGAGGGCGGATCGCGCGACGTGGTGGTGGTGCTCAACTGGTTCGAGGAGCTGCTGGGTCGGGTGGGCCGGTGACCGGAGTCGAGATCTCCCGGCTCACGGCGGCGCTGGCCGACCGCTACGCCATCGAGAGTGAGCTCGGTGCGGGCGGCATGGCCACGGTCTACTTGGCCCAGGACCTGAAGCACGACCGCAAGGTGGCGGTCAAGGTGCTCAAGCCGGAGCTGGCAGCGGTGATCGGCGGCGAGCGGTTCCTCAAGGAAATCAAGGTCACCGCCAACCTGCAGCACCCGCACATCCTGCCGCTGTACGACTCGGGCGAGGCGGACGGCTTCCTGTTCTACGTCATGCCCTACATCGAGGGCGAATCCCTAGGCGCGAAGCTGCAGCGTGAGAAGCAGTTCGCCGTGGACGACGCCGTGAAGATCGCGGTGGGCGTGGCGAGCGCGCTCGACTATGCCCACCGGCAAGAGGTGATCCACCGCGACATCAAGCCCGAGAACATCCTGATGCACGACGGGCAACCGCTGATCGTGGACTTCGGGATCGCGCTCGCGGTGAGCGAGGCGGGCGGCACGCGGCTCACGGAAACCGGTCTTTCGATCGGTACGCCGCATTACATGAGTCCCGAGCAGGCGATGGGCGACCGCGAGCTGGACGGACGCAGCGACGTTTACTCGTTGGGCGCGGTGCTGTACGAGATGCTGGTGGGCGATCCGCCGCACACCGGCTCCACCGCGCAGGCGATCATTGCGAAGATCGTGACCGAGAACCCGGTGTCCCTGGAGCGCTCGCGGCCCAGCACACCGGCGCACGTCGCGGCGGCGACACACAAGGCGCTGGAGAAGCTGCCGGCCGATCGCTTCCGCTCGGCGGCCGAATTCGCCACGGCGCTCGAGCAGCCGGGCGCGGTCGCCACCAGGCAAACCGTGACTCCGGTGGCTGCCCGTACCGGCCGCTTCAGGCTGCGCGCCGCAGCGGTGGTCGCGGCGGTTGCGATTCTGGCGGCTGGCCTGCTGCTCGGACGTGCAACGACGGGCCCCGCGCCAGCCGACGCACACGTCGTGCGCTTCTCGATTCCGATCGGGCCCGAGGAGCAACTCAGCGGAGCGCCCACCCAGGCGATTGCGATGTCGCGCGACGGCTCGCGGCTGGCCTACGTGGTGGCCGGCGGGGGAAGGCTGTACGTGCGGAATATGCGATCGCTCGAGCCTATCCTGATCGGCGGCTTGCAGGGAGTGGACAACCCATTCTTCTCCTACGACGGCGAGTGGCTCGGGTTCGACAAGAACACGGGTGAGCTGGGGCGAGTTCCGGTCGGCGGCGGCGCGCCGCTCAGGGTCACACTGGGCTCCAACAACGGCGGCTTCGCCTGGACGGAAGACGGCTCGATCATCTTCAAGGGCGTGCGGCGTGGGCTCATGAAGGTCCCGCCTTCGGGGGGCGAGGCCACACCGTTCATCCTTCCGGACACCTCGTTGGGCGAGCTGGATCTCTGGTTCCCCGATGTCCTGCCCGGTGGAGATGCCGTGCTCGTCACGTTCAATGCGCGCGGGCTGGCGACCCCGCGCCTGGGGGGCACGGGTGTGGCGGTCGTGTGGCCCGAGACGGGACGGCGCAAGATGCTGATTCCCGCCGGCGCCGGTGGGGCACGCTACTCGCGCACCGGACATGTGGTCTATGCGCTCGAGGACGGCACGCTGCAGGCGGTGCCGTTCGATGTCCAACGCATGGAAATCACCGGTGAGCCCACGACGCTCGCCCAGGACGTGCACATCGCCGGCAGCACCCCCCAGTTCGCCATCTCGGACCAAGGGACGCTGGCGTACGTGCCGGCGCGCATCACCGAGTTGATGCTAGTGGATCGCGAGGGCAGGGCAACGCCCGTCACCGACCTGACCCGGCAGTTCCACTCGCCGCGCGTGTCGCCCGACGGCGGTCACGTCGTCGTGGACATCAGCGACCAGGGGAGCCGCGACATCTGGGTGCTGGACTTGGAACAGGGCACGCTCACGCGCGTCTCATTCGAGAGCGACGCGAACGACCCCGTGTGGATGCCGAGCGGCCGCCGCGTGTGTTACGCGACAGGCAAGAGCGGTACACGCGGGGTGTTCTGCCGCAACATCGACGGCGAGGGTGAGGCCGACTCGATCTACGTCGCGGATGACGAGTTCACCGCCGGCGTGTGGCTTCCCGACGGCGAGTCGGTGGTACTGATCTCGCAGAACGTCGAGACGCTGTACGACCTCTGGCTGCGCGCCCCCAGCGGTGGCACGCTCACGCCACTGCTCAACTCCTCGTTCTCAGAGGGTTTCCCCGCGGTCTCGCCCGACGGAAAGTGGCTCGCCTACGTGACCGACGAGTCGGGCCGCAACGAGGTGTACGCGCGTTCGCTGGCGGGCGGTGGGAGAGTCCAGGTGTCGCGCAATGGCGGCCAGGAGCCGGCCTGGAGTCGGGACGGGCGCGAGCTGTTCTACGTCGAGGCCGGCGGTGGCGGCAGTCGCATGATCGCGGCCGCCGTGCGGACGACGCCCGACCTCCGCGTGACGTCGCGCACGCCGCTGTTCGACGCCAGCGACTACGAGCGGGCTGCCCCGCACGCCAACTACGACCTACACCCGGACGGCCGCTTCCTCATGATCCGGCGCGCCGCGGCCTCGGAAGTCGTCATCGTGCAGAACTGGCACTTGGAGGTCAGCGGGTCGGGTGATCAGGGCGGCGGGCGCTAGGGAATAACCGAGAAACGAACGAGAGAAGGAGACTGCGTGAAGCGAGCGATTTGTCTCACCGTGTGCATGACGTGGATCGGGCTGTGCAGTGTCACCACGCTCGAGGCCCAGGAGCCGCGCCTGGGGTCCGTCACGTTCGCCACGTCGGCGTCCGACGACGTGCAGGAGCACTTCGTCGAGGGCGTGCTCTGGCTGCACAGCTTCGAGTACGCCTCGGCCGCAAAGGCCTTCCGCAAGGCCCAAGAGGTGGATCCCGACTTCGCCCTGGCGTTCTGGGGTGAATCGATGACGTACAACCACTCGCTGTGGCAGGAACGGGATCGCGACGCCGCGGTGGCCGTGCTCGAGCGGCTGGGGTCCACTCCGGCGGCGCGCCGCGCCAAGGCGCCCACCGAGCGAGAGAGGATGTTCATGGACGCGGTGGAGGCGCTGTGGGCCGAGGGTCCCAAGGCGGAGCGCGACACGGCGTACTACCTGGCGATGAGCGATCTCGCCGCCGCCTACCCGGATGACGCCGAGGTGCAGGCGTTCTACGCACTGTCCATTCTCGGTCTGAGCCAGGCGGTGCGCGTCTTCCCCAGCTATATGCGCGCGGCGGCGATCGCCGACGAGTTGCTGCGTCAGAACCCCGACCACCCGGGCGCGGCGCACTACCTGATCCATTCCGTGGACGACCCGATCCATGCGCCGCTGGGTCTGCGCGCTGCGCGCGCGTACTCGAAGATCGCGCCCGACGCCGCGCACGCGCAGCACATGACCACGCACATCTTCGTCGCGATGGGGATGTGGGACGATGTGGTGTCGCAGAACGTCGTCGCGGCGGATCTCACGGGGTGGTGGCCCAACCACTACACCTCCTGGCTCGGTTACGGACTGCAGCAGCAGGGGCGCTTCGACAAGGCACGCTCGCACCTCGAGCGTGCGTGGCGCGAGATAGGTGACGATCCCAGCGTGAGGCGCCGTGCGTACCTCGCGAGCATGCGGGCCCACTACCTCGTCGACACGCGCCGGTGGAGCGATCCGGCCATCGACTGGGAGATCGACGTGTCGGATGCCGGAACCGTGACGCGCGCGATGGATGCGTTTGCCCTGGGATACGCGGCACTCACACGTGGTGACGAGGACGCGGCGGAGCGGCACGTCTCGACACTCGGGGCCATGACGATGCAAAGCGAGGGTGGCTGGTACGGCGGCAACCAGACGGTGCCGGTGATTCTGCGCAACGAGCTCCAAGCCGCGCTCTATGTGTCGAACGGGGCAACCGAGAAGGCGCTCGACCTCATGCGCGAGACGACCGCGCTGGAGGACGGTCTCCCCATGGAGTACGGCCCTCCCGAGGTGGTGAAGCCGTCACACGAGTTGCTGGGCGAGATGCTGCTCGAGCTGGGCCGCTACGAGGAAGCCCAGCAGGAATTCCAGCGCGCGCTCGCGCTGACACCCAAGCGAGCACTTTCCTTGGCCGGTTTGCAGCGTGCCGCCACTGCTGCCGGTGATGAGAAGACGGCGATGCGTGCCCAGGGCATGCTGGCCGAAGTGTGGCACGCCGCCGATCCCGACCTCCTGAGCGGAACGTGGTGATTGTGCATGACTGAGATAACCGCACGCTTGACCACGGCGATTGCCGACCGCTACCGCATCGAGCGGGAGCTGGGTGCGGGCGGCATGGCCACGGTCTACCTGGCGCACGACGTGAAGCACGAGCGCAAGGTGGCGCTCAAGGTGCTGCGTCCGGAGCTGGCCGCGGTGATCGGGGCCGAGCGCTTCCTGGCCGAGATCAAGGTCACCGCGAATCTCCAACACCCGCACATCCTGCCGCTGCACGACTCGGGTGAGGCCGACACGTTCCTGTACTACGTGATGCCGTTCGTCGAGGGGGAGACGCTGCGCGACAAGATCGACCATGAAAAGCAGCTCGGCGTGGAAGAGGCGATCGAGATCACCCGCAGCGTCGCGGCCGCGCTGGATTACGCGCACCGCCAAGATGTGATCCACCGTGACATCAAGCCCGAGAACATCCTGCTGCACGATGGCCAAGCGCTGGTGGCCGACTTCGGCATCGCGCTGGCGTTGAGTCATGCGGGCGGTGCCCGTCTCACCGAAACCGGGCTGAGCATCGGCACCCCGCACTACATGAGCCCCGAGCAAGCGATGGGGGATCGCGAGCTGGACGCGCGCAGTGACGTGTACTCACTGGGCGCGATGCTGTACGAGATGCTGGCGGGCGATCCGCCCTACACGGGGAGCACAGCGCAGGCGATCGTGGCCAAGGTGATCACGGAGAAGGCCCCGTCGGTCACGGTGCACCGCGATACGGTGCCGCCCCACGTGGCCGCGACCGTCGAGAAGTCGCTCGCCAAGCTGCCGGCCGACCGGTTCCACTCGGCGAGCGACTTCGCCGAAGCGCTCAGCAGGCCGGGTATGGTGGCCACGGTGCCCGCGACGCAGGCGGCCGCGGCAACGGTTGCGACGGGCAAGCGCGACTGGCGGCTCATTGGTCTGGCAGCGGCAACGACGCTGGCGCTGGGCATTGCCGCGGTCGGATGGATCCGGGCACTGAGTCGACCGGCGTCGCCGGTGCAGCGCTTCGAGCTGGCCGTAGCACCGGAGTACGCCATACCCCCCTTGTTCGGGACGCCGATCGACATCGCACCGGACGGACAGCAGTACGTGTTCGTCGGACCGGGGGAGCGGAATCGGCAGCTCTGGCTACGGAGCCTCGATAGGCTCGAGCCGGTGGCGCTCGGCGGCACTGAGGGGGCCCTGTCACCCCGCGTGTCCCCTGACGGGCGGTGGATCGCGTTCGTCGCTGATCAGCGCCTGAAGAAGGTGCCCATGACCGGTGGCCCGCCCATCACCATGGCGGACTCCGCAAATTCCACGCTCCCTGGCGTTGCGTGGATGGACGATGGAACCCTGCTGTTCGTCCACGGCAACTGGGGCATATACCGCATGCCGTCCGCGGGTGGCACACCGAGTCAGGTGGCGGTCCGCGACAGCGGGCAGGGTGGCTACTTCTACCCCGATGGCTTGCCGGGTTCGAAGACGGCGCTGGTCACAACGTGCACTCCGTCGTGCGGCGATATGGAGATCGCCGTGATGGACCTGGCGGACGGCTCGCTCAGGACGCTGGTCGAGGATGCGGCGCGTGCGTGGTACCTGCCCACGGGCCACATCGCCTACACCAACCGCGAGGGCGCGGTGTTCGCGGCGCCGTTCGATGCCGGCCGGGCAGAGATCACCGGAGCCGCGGTACCGGTGGCAGAAGGAGTCCGCACGCAGATTCGCATCGTGCCTGAAATGGCGATCTCCGCCTCGGGGTCGCTGATCTACCGGCGCGGCGCGGCAGGCGGTCTCATGCTGGCCTGGACAGACTTGCGTGGTGCCTCAAACGACGTCGATACGGAGTGGACCGGCTTCTTCGGGGCCCCCGCGCTGTCGCCCAACGGGCAGCAGGCCGCTGTCTCACTGACGACGGGCGGAACGCAGGACATCTGGGTCAAGGTGCTCGATCGCGGACCGGCGTCACGCCTGTCCTTCGAAGGGACCTTCAACGAGCGTCCGGTCTGGGCGCCCGACGGGCGACGGGTCGGCTACATCTCGAACCGCGACGGTGATATCGGGCCCAAGCGCGCCATTGCGCGGCGGGCGGACGGCGGTGGCCAGGACGAAGTGCTGCTGGAGCACCCTCTGGGAGTGGAGGAGATGCTGTGGTCGCACGACGGGCGCTGGCTGATCGCCCGTGTCGGCGGCACCGACGGTGTGCGGGACATCGTCGGATTGCAGCTGGGCGTGGACAGTGTGCCGCGACAGCTCGTGGCCACGCCGGCGGACGAGTTTGCGCCGGCGCTCTCGCCGGATGACCGCTGGCTGGCGTACGTAACGACCGAATCCGGCCAACCGGAGGTCCTCGTCGTCCCGTTCCCGAATACGGGGGACGCACGATGGCAGATCTCGGTGCGCGGAGGAAGCAGCCCCGTCTGGTCGTCGGATGGGTCGCGCCTCTACTACGTGGATGGCACGGGTGACCTGGTGGAGGCGACCGTCGCGTCCCGGAGCCCGTTCGCGGTGGGAGGACAACAGGTACTGTTCTCGGCCTCGGCATACAGTCTCGATGCGTTCCATCCTTCCTTCGCGGTGCACCGATCCGGTGAGCAACTCCTCCTGACGCGGCTCTCGGCTGAAGGCGCAGAGGCCAACCTCATCCTCGTGCAGAACTGGTTCGAGGAGATCCAGGGCCGGTTCAGGGGGGAGCGGTAACATGTCCGAGATAACCGGACGTTTGACCACGGCCATCGCAGACCGCTACCGCATCGAGCGGGAGCTCGGGGCCGGCGGCATGGCCACGGTGTACCTGGCGCACGACGTGAAGCACGAGCGCAAGGTGGCGCTCAAGGTGCTGCGACCGGAGCTGGCGGCGGTGATCGGCGCCGAGCGGTTCCTGGCCGAGATCAAGGTCACCGCCAACCTGCAGCATCCCCACATCCTGCCGCTGCACGACTCGGGCGAGGCGGACACGTTCCTCTACTACGTGATGCCGTTCGTCGAGGGCGAGACGCTACGGGACAAGATCGACCGCGAAAAACAACTGGGTGTCGATGAGGCGGTGGAGATCACGCGCAGCGTGGCGGCCGCGCTCGATTACGCGCACCGCCAGGACGTGATCCACCGCGACATCAAGCCCGAGAACATCCTGCTGCACGATGGGCAGGCGCTGGTGGCCGACTTCGGCATCGCGCTCGCCCTCTCTCACGCCGGCGGCGCCCGCCTCACTGAGACGGGCCTCTCGATCGGCACGCCGCACTACATGAGCCCCGAGCAGGCCATGGGCGACCGCGAGCTGGACGCCCGCAGCGACGTGTACTCGCTGGGCGCGATGCTGTACGAGATGCTGGCGGGCGACCCGCCCTACACGGGCAGCACGGCCCAGGCGATCGTGGCCAAGGTGATCACGGAGAAGGCGCCGTCTGTGACGGTGCACCGCGACACCGTGCCGCCGCACGTGGCGGCATCGATCGAGAAGTCGCTGGCCAAGCTGCCGGCTGATCGGTTCCACTCGGCGAGCGACTTCGCAGAGGCGCTCACCAACGTGAGGTTCGCGGCGACCGTGCCGGAAACAGCGGCAGCTCCGGCGCACGTTTCGACAGGCAAGCGTGACTGGCGGCTCATCAGCCTCGTGGCGGCGCTGGTGGTTGCGGTTGGCGCCGCCACGATCGGCTGGATGCGGTCCACGCCCCCAACCCAGTCGATCCGCTACCGGGTTGCGGTCACTGAGCACTCCCTGCCGCCCGGGTTCGTCGGGCGCAGTCTGGCGCTGTCCCCTGACGGCCGCACGATCGTGTTCTCAGACACCGTTGGCGGTGAGCGGCAACTCTGGATCAAGCTCGCCGACCGTGCCGAGGCAATGCCGCTCACGGGAACGGCGGAAGGCAGGGCGCCGGCATTCTCGCCGGACGGCGAGTGGATCGCCTTCCAGGCGGGCGGGCGCGTGAAGAAGGTCCCCAGGCTCGGCGGGTCGGCGGTCACCATCGCGGACTCCGCCGCCGGTACTGGCTTGGGAGCGGTCGCGTGGCTCGATGACGGAAACGTCGCGTTCACGAATGGGTCGCTCGGGGTGGGCGTAGTCGGGCAGGACGGTGGACCGGTGCGGAGTTGGATGTGGGTGGACTCGCTGAGCATGGCGGTCGTGAGCGTGGCCGGTCTGCCGGGTGGCCGGGGCATCCTGATGACCCTGTGCGGCTTCGGGTGTCCGGAGTCGCGCCTGATGGGGCTCGACCTAGAGACCGGCGTGGTTCACCAGATTGCAGACGAAGTCCTCAAAGCCTGGTCGGTAGGAGATGGGCAAGTGGTCTTCGTGCGGCGCGACGGAGGCGTTTTCGCCGCCCCGTTTGACCCCGACGCCTATCAGTTCCGGTCACCGCCCGTGCCGGTACTCGATGGAGTCCGTACCGGCCTGGCAGACCCGGATATGGCACTCTCCGCCAACGGGACCCTGCTGTTCGTGCCGGGGGAAGCTCAAGCCGGTGGGGCGCCGGTGGAAGCGGTCTGGGTGACGCGTGACGGGCGGGTGACACACGTCGATAGCGGGTGGGGCTTCCTCCCGGCGACGAACGGCGGCCTCGCCCTGTCCCCGGATGGCCGGCGGCTGGCCATCGCCGCCCGCGCTTCAGGGAGCGACGACATCTGGATCAAGGAGCTCGACCGGGGGCCGTTCACACGCCTCACGTTCGACGGCTCCAACGTCCGGCCGAGGTGGAGCCGGGATGGGCGTTCGGTCCTGTACATCTCGGCAGAGGGAGGTGCCAGTCAGAACCTGCGACGTCGCCGGGCCGACGGCACATCCTCTGCGGAGACCCTGCTCGATGCCAGCCGGGCAGTGTGGGAGGTCCGACCCACGCCCGACACGATGCGCCTGCTGGTGCGGCTCGGTGTGCCACCGTCGCGCGACATATACCTGTTCGATCGCGGGACGCCGGGTGACAGCGGTCTCACCCCTTTGATCGCCGCCGACGGCTTCGAGGAAACGGCCCCCGCGTTCTCGCCCGACAATCGCTGGTTAGCGTATACCACGAACGAATCAGGGCGGTATGAGGTGTACGTGCGACCGTTCCCGAGTGTGAACGCCGGCCGCTGGCAGGTGTCGCGCGATGGCGGTACCGAACCGGAGTGGGCGCACAGCGGACGCGAGCTTTTCTACCGCAGTGGCAGTGGGGAGCTCATTGCCGCGTCCGTGCAAACGGGCACGAGCTTCAGCGTCGGGGAACAGCACGTCCTGTTTCCGGCGGGCGGCTTCCTCGGGAGCTCCGCGCACGCCAGGTACGCCGTCAGCCCGGACGATCGACGCTTCGTCTTCACGCGCCTCGTGGGCTCTGGGGAGAGTGGCGCCGCCATGATGACCGCGGTCCTTGTGCAACACTGGCTGAACGACCTGCAGACCAGGGGGTCCTCGAGCCGATGAGCGAGATAACCGGCCGTTTGACCACGGCGATTGCCGACCGCTACCGCATCGAGCGCGAGCTGGGTGCCGGCGGCATGGCCACGGTGTACCTGGCGCAGGACGTGAAGCACGAGCGCAAGGTGGCGCTCAAGGTGCTGCGCCCTGAGCTGGCGGCGGTGATCGGCGCCGAGCGCTTCCTGGCCGAGATCAAGGTCACCGCGAATCTCCAACACCCGCACATCCTCCCGCTGCACGACTCGGGCGAAGCGGACTCGTTCCTGTACTACGTGATGCCGTACGTGGAGGGGGAGACGCTACGCGATAAGATCGATCGCGAGAAACAGCTCGGTGTGGACGAGGCGGTCGAGATCACGCGCAGCGTAGCCGCCGCCCTCGACTACGCGCATCGCCAGAACGTGATCCACCGCGACATCAAGCCCGAGAACATCCTGCTGCACGACGGGCAGGCGCTGGTGGCGGACTTCGGGATCGCGCTCGCACTGAGTCATGCGGGCGGTGCCCGCCTGACCGAGACGGGCCTCTCCATCGGCACGCCGCACTACATGAGTCCCGAGCAGGCGATGGGCGACCGCGAGCTGGACGCTCGCAGCGACGTGTACTCGCTGGGTGCGATGCTGTACGAGATGCTGGCCGGCGATCCGCCCTACACGGGGAGTACGGCGCAGGCGATCGTGGCCAAGGTGATCACGGAGAAGGCCCCGTCGGTGACGGTGCACCGTGACACCGTGCCGCCGCACGTGGCGGCATCGATCGAGAAGTCGCTGGCCAAGCTGCCGGCTGATCGGTTTCCCACAGCTGCCGAGTTCGCCGAAGCGCTGGGCAACGTTGGGTTTGCGGCGACCGCTGCTTCGAAGCTGGCGCCAGCCGAGGCAGCTGCCAAGCAGTCACGACGACCGCTGTGGCACCGCGTGCTCTGGCCGGCCCTCGCTGCTCTCTTGGCTGCGGCCGCCCTCATCGGGTGGATGCGTCAGCCGGAGCCACCGCCCACCCTCCGTCTTACGGTCTCGCTCCCTGGGTGGACGGGGACGCCGTTCGGACCCTCGTTCGTTCTCTCCCCCGATGGGAGTGCGCTGGTGTATCGAATGGCGCAGGCCGACGGTTCGGTGAGTTGGGCGGTGCGTCGTTTCGCCGTGCTGGACGAAGTCCCGCTCCCCGGCATGGAGGACGGCTGGGGACCGATCTTCTCGCCGGACGGAACGCAGCTGGCCTTTGTGAACAACAACCAGCTGCGTCGGGTCTCGCTCGTGGGGGGGCCGTCCCTGACGATCACGGACTCCGTCGTGAACACTGGAGGTTGGGGCGAGGATGGCTGGGTGTATTTCACCCACGCCAACCTGGGAATCGCCCGCGTCCGTGCGGACGGAGGACCAGTCGAACAGGTCACCACCATCGACTCTGCCAAGGGCGAGGGGGGGCACTTCTGGGGCGACGTCTTGCCGAGTGGGCGCGGTGTGCTGTTCTCGGTGGTTCGGGTGACCCGGCAACTCGGTGAGGAGTCGGACATTGCCGCGGTGGATCTCGAGACGCGCGATGTGAAGCTGTTGGTTCAGGGTAGCTATGCGAGGTATGCCGCCTCGGGACACATCGTGTACGTCCGGTCGGATGGGGCCTTACTCGCCGTTCCATTTGATGATCGCCGACTGGAGGTCACTGGGCCGCCGGTCGCCATCGCCGAAGGGGTGCCGGTCAAGACGTTCGGTGACGCCGAATTCACGCTGTCACGCAATGGGACCCTCGTGTACGCGCAGGGAGTTGGCGAGTTGGGCCTTGCGGTAGTGGACCGCGAAGGTCGGGAGGACCTCTACCCATCCACGGCACCGCGGATGCAGTACCCCCGGATCTCGCCTGATGGCCGACGGGTTGCGGTAGAGGTGCCAGTCGCCGGCGGCGACATCTGGATCTACGAGCTGAGCGACTCCACGATCTCGCGGCTCAGTTTCGAAGGGGGAGCCATCTACCCCGAGTGGATGCCGGGCGGGCGATCCGTCTCCTACTCCCGACCGGCTGCGGGCACAACGGACCGCGATCTCTTCTACCGTGCGGCAGATGGCAGCGGTGCGGAGGAGGTCCTCGCGGAACTGCCGCTCTCGCAGATCGAGGGTGTGTGGCACCCTGACGGGCGCTCGGTGATCATCCGGCAAGGTGACCGTGCCCGCGCGCAGAATTCCAGCTTTATCGTCCTGCAGCCGGGAACCGACGCGGAGCCAACCGTCTTGCTCGACACGCCGTTCCTGGAGCGTGCACCGGTGATCTCCCCGGACGGACGTTGGCTGGCATATGTCTCGGATGAGTCGGGACGCGACGAGGTGTACGTGCGCCCGTTCCCTGGCCCGGGCGGTCGGTGGCAGGTGTCGAGCGCGGGTGGCACGGAACCGAGGTGGGCGCACAGCGGCCGTCAGCTGTTCTATCGTACCGGCACCGACCTCATGGCCGTCACCGTCAGGACGACACCGACTTTCGCCACTGGCCAGCGCGAATCCCTGTTTCCGGCGTCAGCGTATCAGGTGAATCCGAACCACTCGGCATATGACGTCCTGCCCGACGATCAGGGCTTCGTGTTTGTGCGCAATGTCGGGGGGACACAGAGCGTGATCATGGTGCTCAACTGGTACCCGGAACTGGAGCGGGTGGGAGCACGGTAGTGCGCATCACTGAATTCGCCATGCAACGGATGGAAGACTCCGATGTCTGAGATAACCGCACGTCTGAGTACCGCCATCGCCGACCGCTACCGCATCGAGCGGGAGCTGGGGGCCGGGGGCATGGCCACGGTGTACCTGGCGCACGATGTGAAGCACGAGCGCAAGGTGGCACTCAAAGTGTTGCGGCCCGAGCTGGCCGCGGTGATCGGCGCCGAGCGGTTCCTGGCCGAGATCAAGGTCACCGCCAACCTGCAGCATCCCCACATCCTGCCGCTGCACGACTCGGGGGAGGCGGACACGTTCCTGTACTACGTGATGCCGTACGTGGAGGGGGAGACGCTACGCGACAAGATCGATCGCGAGAAGCAGCTCGGGGTCGATGAGGCAGTCGAGATCACGCGCAGCGTGGCCGCAGCACTCGACTACGCCCACCGCCAGGACGTGATCCACCGCGACATCAAGCCCGAGAACATCCTGCTGCACGACGGGCAGGCGCTGGTGGCGGACTTCGGGATTGCGCTGGCCCTGAGCCAGGCGGGAGGCGCGCGGCTCACAGAGACGGGTCTCTCGATCGGCACGCCGCACTACATGAGTCCCGAGCAGGCGATGGGCGATCGCGAGCTGGACGCGCGCAGCGACGTCTACTCGCTGGGCGCGATGCTGTACGAGATGCTGGCGGGCGATCCGCCCTACACGGGCAGCACGGCGCAGGCGATCGTGGCGAAGGTGATCACCGAGAAGGCCCCGTCGGTGACGGTGGCCCGTCCCACGACGCCGCCGCATGTGGGAGCGAGCATAGAGAAGTCGTTGCAGAAGCTCCCGGCGGACCGCTTCGCGAGCGCATCGGAGTTTGCGAGCGCTCTCTCCAACCCGGCATTCAGCGTGGCGGCGACTGCAGCTGAGCCGGCTGTAGCGGTGCGGCAGTCCTCCAAACCGTGGAACCATCTGACACTGGGCCTCGCCGCCGCGAGCGCACTGCTGCTCGTGGCCACGCTGTGGGGCTGGACGCGGACCGTATCCCAGCCGCCAGCACCGGTCG
>JBDGYO010000316.1:0-3777 GCA_039584015.1 Gemmatimonadota bacterium
TTGCCCCTAAATCCGAATATACTTGTGTTTGTGATAGTAGTCTAAGTTCTAAGAATTGTTCATCAGTTGCTGCAACATAATTACCTGCAATAGATGAACCAGGTACAATACTTAGTTGCCCACTTCCATTTTTATATAACCATCCGGCAGTTAAACCACCAGACCCTGTAGGTATACCATTAAAATAAACTTGTCCATCATCTAATACTTCTAAACCTACAGTATCACCACTATTTTTAATTCTAACTGATGTTGTGCCAGATGTTGACCCACTACCTATTACATCTAAAGTAGCACTTGATCCTGATAGATTCATTGCCAGATGTTGACCCACTACCTATTACATCTAAAGTAGCACTTGATCCTGATAGATTCATTGTAATTGTATTATCTCTAATAAATAATTCTCTTTTCGGGTTTACATAGAAAGCATCTCCTATCCAGTGACCTCTATTTGCATCTGTATGAATGTATAATCCAGTATTTCTAAATGGGTTACCTAGTGCAGATTCTGCGTATCTTTCATTTGCAGTCAATCCAACAGCATTTGTAATACCTGATGTTGGTACTTTAGTATATCTACCACCACTTCTATTAACATAATCTGCATATAAATAAAATATACCTGCTCCTGCACCTGGTCTATGTACACCACTTGTGGGTTGTGTTGATGTTGCATCAATTGGCCAAAAAGTATTTCTAGAACCTACCCCAATATTTAGTGGGGCTTCTGTGGAACCAGATAATAATGGATCCTTAAACATACCCATAGTAATAAACCCTTCATTAACTTTATTACCAAACCATATACCTTCGGTTTGTGTAGGGAATTGTCTATTATAATAGTTACCACCACCTAATGTATTTTGGTAAAATGTGGCAGCACCGAGTAAATTTGCATGATTTCCATAACCAAGTGTAATGGTATTATCAAAAACTAATGTAGAACTACTATCATCATTTCCACCACCGAAACCTATTATATTTTTTACCCCCAAAACTACATCTGTGTCATTAAAATATGGTTTTTGATATCTCCTTTCCCTTTCTGCGTTATAATTACCAATAAGTGCGGTATTACTTACACCTTGAGCACGACCAGCAGATCTCATTTTATAGAATAAGTTTTGACAACCATCTACTGCACCAGATCCACAAGCCACCATTGCGACATTTCTTGAATTAGTGTTTGCCGTAAATTCAGGTTCGTTATAATTGTAAAATACTGAAGTTGCTTTATTATTTATATAATGAGTTTCACCAATAAATAATATATTATTAATACTTCCCGTAAAATCTCTATTAGTACCACCTCTAGCAAGTCTTTGTGTATAACCATGTGTCATCACATTGTTCATAACCTTTTTATAGGCTGCAGTACCACCACCGTATAGAGATGAATAACTATTCAACCAGTTATCGTGAGATGAAAAGTTATCTCCCGATGGTGAAGAGTCATAATAGAATGTATTAGATTTATTTCCCCGTACTAATTCTATATCAGGTAAAGAGGGATACATATATTCTACCCCATTAGTTGATCCTGTGGTCCATAGCTGATTTCCCAATCTAACGTCTTTCCAAAATAAGTTGAAGTCAGTGTCACCACCCCTAATGACTGCCCAATCAGTTCTTATTAATACTTCATTTGTTTTACCAGATAATGTAGGTAATACATATCTATTTGAATCTGAATTATTAAATCTTATATCAACACCAACATTGGTAACAGTTGTACTACCACTGTTTATTGTGTCATGGTTATTATATATCTCTATTTGTTTTAAACCAGTATTATTTCCTTTATTAGATATAAATGCACTACCTGTGGTATTACTAACACCCTTAACATGTAAAGGTGATTGTGGTGTTATTGTATTAATCCCTATATATGGATTACTACTACTTAAAAAAAGTTGTTTATCTTGACCAAAAACACTAGGTGTTGTACCTGTAGCATATATTAGTAAATCATTATCACTACTAATAGTTGCTGCAGATAATGTATCATTATACCCTGATAATGTAATAACACCACCAGTGTCACCACTTATTGTTATTCCACCTTCTTTATCGATAACCACACCCTTATTAGATGTGCTTGTAATATTTAATTTATTTAGGTCGTAATTAAAACCACTTTTATATTCAAAATCTGTACCAATAGAATTAACAAATGGTATTGTACCACCAGTCGTTCCTGTTATAGAAGATTCTTGTATAAAGTTCCATGATGAGGAACCACCAGAATACATAAAGAAATCACCATTTGTTCCAGTAGTGTTTGGTAAATCGTATTGATTGTTTACATTAAATGTAGTTGCGGATAATCCACTTACATCTAAATTACCCTTACGTATTTTTTCTGCATTTATATTTTTAGTAGCCATATATACTTAAAACTTTTAAACTACTTTTATTGTGTTAGTTGATGTGTCAATATATAATCCACCTGTTGATAAACCACCTGGTGTGATTGGTAGATTTGGCATATATACATTTAACCCATCTGTAATTTGTAATCCTACATCTCCATTAGAGTTTTTAACTTTTAACATATCTGTAGTATCATCGGCGCCCTTACTTTTTACTTCTAACATTGCAGTACCACCAGTAAGTCCT
This sequence comes from Gemmatimonadota bacterium, assembly GCA_039584015.1. Taxonomy (GTDB): domain Bacteria; phylum Gemmatimonadota; class Gemmatimonadetes; order Gemmatimonadales; family GWC2-71-9; genus WVYX01. Next base: position 2,623 of record JBDGYO010000316.1, read on the forward strand.
ATACTAACAGTATCTGTAAACATTGAATAAGTGTTGTTTTCTGCCTTTACTGCCAATCCTGTAACCCCTCTAGGTGATTCCTTAGCGAATAAAGCAACTGCGCTAGGTATTATATCATAAGGTTCTACTGTACTAGCATCTCTATATAAGAAGAAGTTACCACTACCAGCACCTTCATGAAATATACCAGTTGTTGCACCTGATGTGAATACATCTAAACCACCCATTGCAAAATTATAGTGAGAAGAATTAGGGTCATTATTTTCAACAAACCCCATACTAGGTTTTGTCACACCCGTTGTTGACCAACCAAAATAAATCCCTGTTTTATTATTTGTATTTTCTGTACTAAATCCTCTACCAATCAATATTTGATTTGAGTAAAAGGCATGTATATTATCTCCTAAAACTGAAGTACTTCTTAAATTATAATTATTTCCACTATCAGTAGTAAATCCTGATACTCCACTACCAAAGACATTAACTCCCTCACCAAAAATTAAATTATCCTTACCACTTACAAGATTATAATTACCTGATAAGTAGTTACCTTCACCTAAAATAAAATTTCTTGTAGAACTATGTGCCCCAGTTGAGGGTGAGGTTGCATTTGGATAACCAAACTGATTATACACAAAATTAGTTTGTGAATTAATTGTAGTTGGCCACCCAGAATAAACTGCTAGGTTATTATCGTTACCTAAAACAAGCCCCATATTAGCCCTTACTTGTCCAATAGTGTTGCCTGTTCCTATAGTGAGTACGTGATATAGTGTTCCTATGCCATAAGCACCACCATTATCGCCATAAATATTATCTCTCCCTAATGTTAAACAAGCTTCCACAAATCTCATATTGTTTGCAAATATGTTTGGGTTTGTACTTGCACTTATATTTAATTCAACAAACCTAAAGTTTTTATCTGTTAATCTACCTCTTTGGTATCCATCTGAGAATAATCCACCTTCTGTACTTTCCCATCTTTCATCTAATGGGTATTGTGTCCAACTAGATCCACCAGCACCATCTGCAGTAATAACGTTTCCGGCTGTTGGTGAGGTTGAAGGTAGTGTATAGGAATCAGATATCTTAACCTTGCCATCAGCTGTTATTTCAAATAAGTTATCCCCTACTGAGTTTTGTACCAAAAAAGGT
>JBDGYO010000317.1:0-3510 GCA_039584015.1 Gemmatimonadota bacterium
TTGGAGAGCGCGCTCGAGGTGGCACAGCAGCGTGGTGGGGATTGGGAACAACGGGTGAGCCGCCCGGAAGTGCCACTCGAGTCCTACTTCCTGACCCCGACTGGGTGGCCCTCAACCCACCGGAGCACCGCGGCCGCCGAGTAGCCCGGTGGGGCGTACTCGCGCTCTACTTCGCTTCGATCCACTCCACCAGTGTCGAGACCCCCATCCCCACTCCCACGCACAGGGTAGCGAGGCCGTAGAACGGCGTGCTCTCCTGGGAGGCACGCCGCCTCATCTCGTGCAGTAGCGTCACCAGGATGCGCGCGCCCGAGCATCCGGTCGGGTGCCCCAGCGCGATCGCGCCGCCGTTCACGTTGGTGATCTCATGGCGTAGGCCCAGCTTGCGCATCACCCCGAGGGTTTGGGCGGCGAAGGCCTCGTTCAGCTCGATCAGGCCGACCTGATCGAGCGTCATGCCCAGCCGCGCCAGCAGCTTCTCCGTGGCCGGCACGGGGCCGTACCCCATGACCCCCGGGTCGACCCCCGCCACCGCCGACCCCACCCAGCGGGCCATGGGCTGCAGGCGCAATTCCCGGGCTTTCTCGCCACTCATCAGGAGCAACGCTGCGGCGGCATCGTTGATGCCGCTCGAGTTGCCTGCGGTGACCGTGCCGCCCTCGCGGAACGCGGGCTTGAGCCGCGCGAGCTGCTCCAGCGTCGTGTCCAGCACGAAAGTGCCGTTCTCGTTGCGACAGCGTGGATGCTCGTCTGTGTCGACCAGCTTCGCTTCGCCTTTGCGTTGCGGCACCGCGATGGGCACGATCTCGTCCCGGAAGCGGCCGGAGTTCATGGCCTTCGCAGCGCGCCGCTGACTCTCCAGGGCGAACGCGTCCTGCTCCTCCCGCGGGATGGTCATCTCCTCGGCGATGTTCTCGGCGGTCTCTCCCAGGCCCACGATGGGGTAGCGGGCTTCCATCTGCGGGTTGTTGAAGCGCCATCCCAGCGTGGTGTCCCACATGGGCAAGTTGCCGAAGTGCTTTCCTGGGTCGGGCTTGGCGACCGCCCACGGGGCGCGGCTCATGCTCTCGACGCCAGCCGCCACGTAGACCTGCCCCTCACCGACCGCGATCGCCTTCGCCGCCAGGTTCACGGCGTCGAGCGCCGAGGCGCAGTTGCGATTCACCGTGACGCCGGGCACCTCGACCGGCCAGTCCGCCAGCAGCACGGCCATCCGTGCGACGTCGCGGTTGTCCTCGCCGGCCTGGTTGCCGCAGCCGGCGTACACGTCGTCGATCTGCGCCGGGTCGATCCCGACCCGCCCTACCAGGCCCTTGAGGACCGCGGCGAGCAGGTCGTCCGGACGGACGGTGGCGAGTGCGCCGCCGTGCCGTCCGATCGGGGACCGGACGGCATCGATGATGACAACTTCTCGCATGGCTAGTAGGGAATCACCAGGCCCAGGCCGAGCCGGAAGCTCCACTCCATCTTGAGGCCGTAGAACTCGACGTCGAGGGAGTTGAGGCGCCACAGCCAGATGTCGGTCTCGAAGAACCACACGCCGAACGAGGTGATACGGTTGATGCCGCCGCCTGCGCGCGCCGTAAAATCGGTGGACTTGCCGTCCCCGGCCACGAGCGCGGAGTCCTTCGGCGTGGTAATCACTGCGCCCGCGCCCACGTAGCCGTACGGCACCCACCCCGTGGCGGTAGGCCAGCCGAACACGAGATCACCGACGTAGTACCAGCGAGTGACCCGGGGATCCTCCAGGGTGAGCGTGTTGCCGATGATCTGGGTGCTCGCGGTCATGAAGCTCCCCCGGATGGCGAACTTCTCGCCCAACTGCCACGCCAGGCCGCCGCCCCAGGTCCACTCGGCGGTGAACTTGTCCTGGTTCTCGTTGTTGAGATCGGTGACCGGCAGCCAGCGGCCGCCCTGGGCGTACAGCAGGAACGCCTTGGACTGTGCCTGTGCCGGCCCTGCCGCGCCACCGAGCAGCAGCGCGGCTAGGACGAGCGAGAAGAGAGCGGAGGGCTTAGCCGGCTTGGTCAAATCGCTTGGCTACCTCGTCCCAGTTGATCACGTTCCACCATGCCGCGACGTACTCCGGCCGGCGGTTCTGGTACTTCAGATAGTACGCGTGCTCCCACACGTCCAGCCCCAGGATCGGCGTCTTGCCATCCGTCAAGGGGCTGTCCTGGTTGGGGGTGGTCGTTACGGCGAGCTTGCCGCCGCCCACCACGAGCCACGCCCAACCGCTGCCGAAGCGCGTGGCTGCCGCGTCGGAGAACTCCTGCTTGAAGCTATCGAAGCCTCCGAACGCGGAGCTGATCGCATCGCCCAGCTTGCCGCCGGGCGCGCCGCCACCGTTCGGGCCCATCAGCGTCCAGAACAGCGAGTGGTTGGCATGCCCACCCCCGTTGTTGCGCACGGCGGTGCGGATGCCCTTGGGCACGCTGTCCAGGTTGGCGATCAACTCTTCCACCGACTTGCCCTGAAGATCCGGGTGCTTCTCCAGCGCTCCATTCAGCTTGGCGACGTAGCCGGCGTGGTGCTTGGAATGATGGATCTCCATGGTGCGGGCGTCGATGTGCGGTTCGAGGGCGTCGTACCCGTAGGGGAGGTTCGGGAGGTCGTGCGACATGTAGTACGGCTCCTTCGGTTTCGACTGGACTGCAGCGAATCAAAACGGTTGCTTTGTGGGTGAGTAATAAGGCATGGGAAACTGACGAACACAAGGGAGACTCCCATGGGACGGAGTGCGTTGCTGGGCTTTTGCCTGATGGTGTGTGCGAGCCCGCTGGTCGGTCAGGAATCCGGTCGCACGCGGCTGCTGGAGGAGCTCAACTGGCTGGTGATCGGCGAGCTGGTACCCGACTCGATCAACACGGTGCTCATCGCCGCCGGTACCGTGGAGCCTCACGGCGTGGTGAACAACGGGGCGGACAACACGGTCCCCTACGAGCTCGCGCTGCGGCTCGCGCCCCGGGTGAACGGGCTCGTGGCGCCAACGATCCCGTACGGCGTGACCGTCACCCTGGACGAGTACCCGGGGACCCTGGGCATCGGGGCCGCCACCTTCGAGGCGTACGCCTATGAGACGCTGCGGGGTCTCGCCCGCGCCGGCTTCAAGAACGTGATCGTGTTGAACGGGCACGGGCCTAACGGCGCACCGCTGCGGAGCGCTGCCGAGCGGGCCTGGCGCGAGACCGACGCGCGGTTCCTGGTCGCCGAGTGGTGGTCGCTCACGGCGGACCTGGTGCAGGAGATCTGGGACTCCGAGGGCGGGCACGCGGGCAACAACGAGACCGGGGCCGTGCTCGGGCTGCGCCCCGAGCTGGTGTACCCCGAGCTCTACACCGGACCCGAGATGACCACGCCGCGGGGTGAGGGGTGGACCGCGTACCCGTTTCCCTCATCGGTCGTACTCTATAAGGAAGGGGAGGGCTACCCCGAATTCGATGAGGAGAAGGCGCAGCGGTTCGTCGCCGGGGTTGTGGATCGCCTCGAAACGCTGATCGTGGATGTGAT
>JBDGYO010000318.1:0-3508 GCA_039584015.1 Gemmatimonadota bacterium
CGTGGTCATGCCGGGCATGGACGGCTGGACGGTGCTCTCGGCGCTGAAGGAGGACCCGGCGCTCAGCGACATTCCCGTGGTCATGCTGACGATCATGGACGACAAGAACCTGGGCTACGCGCTCGGCGCTTCCGAGTACCTCACCAAGCCGATCGACCGGGAGCGGCTCGCCACCGTCCTGGCGCGCTACCGCCGAGGGAGTGCCGAGGCCGCGGTGCTCGTCGTGGATGACGACGCCGCCACGCGCACCGTGCTGCGGCGTGCCCTGGAGCAGCAGGGGTGGCAGGTGACCGAAGCGGAGAACGGAAGCGTCGCCCTGGACCGGGTCGCCGAACAGCGGCCGGAGCTGGTGTTGCTGGACCTGATGATGCCGGAAATGGACGGGTTCGAGTTCCTGGCCGCGTTCCGCGAGCGGGAGGGCTGCCGCGGGGTGCCGGTGGTCGTCATCACCGGCAAGGACCTCACCGAGGCCGAGCGCCAACGCTTGAATGGCGGGGTCCAGTGGATCGTCGAGAAGCGCGGCCTGGACCGCGACCGGCTACTGGCGCACTTGCGCGGTCTGGTGGCCGGCCGGGCTCCGGCCGGCGTGGAGCAGACGTGAGCGATCGCGCCGGCGCGGCCGAGCCACAGACCAACTCCCGCGGAGCGCTCGCGCGGCGTCAGGCGGCGCTGCTCAGGCTGAGCACGGCAATCGCCGCGGCCCACGACGAGGACGGCATCTACTCGTCGGTCGTGACCGGGCTCCAGGACGAGGCGTTGGGCTACAACTTCCTCGGCGTCTTCTTGTTGGATCCGGAGACGGGCGATCGCGTGCTCCAGGCCAGCGTCGGCTGGCCCGACGTTCCCCCCGACTGGCGCGTGCACCGCGGCGAGGGCCTCAGCGAGCAGGCGCTGATGGACGGCAAGCTGCACTACACGCCCGACGTCACCCGCGAGAGCAAGTACCTGCCGAGTCTCAGCACCGGCTCCGAGCTGGACGTGCCCCTGCGCGTGGACGGCCAGACCATCGGTGTCCTCGTGGTCGAGAGCGCGGAGCCCGACGCGTTCAGCGAGGAGGATTTCGAGATCCTCACAGCGGCGGCCAACCAGGCCGGCATCGCCGTGGGCCGGGCGCGGCTCCTCGTCGCCGAGAGGCTACGTGCCGACGAGCACAAGGCGTTGCTCGACACGATGGCCGACCTCTCGGCGGAGTTGGAGCTCCCGCGTGTGCTGCAGGCGGTGCTGCGGCGCGCGGTCAGCCTCCTCGGCGTGACGGGGGGCGAGGTCGCGATCTACGAGGAAGAGTCGCAGGAGCTGCAGGTCGTGGCCTCCCAGAACATCGGCAAGGAGTCCACCGGCACACGGCTCAAACTGGGCGAGGGCGCGATGGGCAGCGTGGCGCGCACGCACGAGCCGCTCATCATCCCGTCCTATCATGAGTGGCTGGGGCGCTCGGCCAAGTACGCCGACGTGACCGTGCACTCGGTGATGGCGGCGCCCCTGCTGATCGGACGGCGCCTGGTGGGTGCCATCGCCACGGTGCACTCCGATCCTGAGCGGGTGTTCGGTCCGGAGGACCTGCGGCTGCTCAACATGTTCGCGCCGCAGGCGGCCATCGCGATCGAGAACGCCCGCCTCTACACCGCCGCGCAGAGGCAGAAGCAGTACTTCGAGGAGGTGCTGCAGAACAGCCCCGTCGCGATCGTCACCCTCGGCCGCGACTATCACATCTACTCGTGCAATCCCGCGTTCGAGCGGCTCTTCGGCTATTCCAGCGCGGAGGCGGTCGGTCGCAACCTCGACGAGCTGATCACCACAGAAGCCTCCCGCACCGAGGCGGAGCAGTACACGCGGGAGGCTCTCGACCACGCGGTGCACGGCATCGGCCGGCGCCGCCGCAAGGACGGCACGATGGTGGACGTCGAGGTGTTGGGGGTGCCGGTGATCGTGGACGGGGAGCGCGTCGGTTTGATGGGTCTGTACCACGACATTACGGAGCTGCTGAGCGCGCGACAGGAGGCGGAGGCGGCCAACAGCGCCAAGAGCCAGTTCCTCGCGAGTATGAGTCACGAGCTGCGCACGCCGCTCAACGCGATCATCGGTTACAGTGAGATGTTGCAGGAAGAGGTCTCGGATCTCGGCCACGCGGAGTTCGGCACCGACCTCGAGAAGATCAACACGGCCGGGCGCCACCTGCTGTCCCTGATCAACAACGTGCTCGATCTCTCCAAGATCGAGGCGGGCCGGATGGACCTGTTCCTTGAGGAATTCGACATCGGCACGATGCTCGAGGACGTGGTAACCACGGCCCGGCCCCTGGTGGACAAGAACACCAACCGGCTGGAAGTGCGCCGGTCCGAGCGGCTGGGTCGCATGCACGCCGACCTCACCAAGGTGCGGCAAATGCTGCTGAACCTGCTGTCCAACGCCTGCAAGTTCACGGAAGGCGGCACTATCACCCTGGACGCGCAGCGTCGCGCGGACGAGGAGCCGTTCGATGGCGAGGCGATCGTGCTCAGCGTTAGCGACACGGGCATCGGCATGACGGCGGAACAGATGGACCGGCTCTTCGAAGCATTCTCCCAGGCCGAAGCGTCGACCACGAGCAAGTACGGCGGTACGGGCCTGGGGCTTGCCATTACGCGACGGTTCTGCGAAATGATGGGCGGCGACGTCTCAGTACAGAGCGCGCCGGGGGAAGGAACCACGTTCACCGTACGCCTGCCGGCGGTCGTGGCACCGTCGCCTGCCGGCGCGACGGCGGAATAGCGCCCGGGGGAGTGATGCCGAAGATCCTGTTGGTCGAAGACAACGAGATGAACCGCGACATGCTGTCGCGCCGACTGCAGCGCAAGGGGTTCGAGGTGGCGATCGCCGTCGACGGGCGCCAGGGCGTTGAGATGGCCAAGGCGGACAGCTACGATCTGATCCTGATGGACATGAGCCTGCCCGAGATCGATGGCTGGGAAGCCACCCGCCAGCTGCGCGCCGAGTCGGAGACGCAGAAGGTCCCGATCATTGCGCTCACGGCGCACGCCATGGCGGGCGACCGGGAGCGGGCGCTCGAGGCCGGGTGCGACGACTACGACACCAAGCCCATCGAGCTGCCACGGCTGCTCTCGAAGATGGAATCGCTGCTGGGGGCAGAGGGGTGAACCCACCGGACCGGGGCGACGCGCCCCTTTCGCCCGAGGCGGTGTCGGAGCTGCGGCACGAGCTGCGCACCCCGGTCAACCACATCGTCGGCTACACCGAGATGCTGCTGGAAGATGCCCCCGACGGCGACCAGACCGGGAAGGCGGCACTCGAACAAACGCTGGTCGCCGCGCGCGACGTGCTCACGCTCATCAACGGCACGCTCAGCTCGGGCGGCGTGGCGGTGAGCCGCAACGCGGTGGCGGCACTCTACACCTCCCTGGCCGAGCCACAGCAGCGCATCGTGCGGGCGCTGAGCCCGTTGCTCGCCGCCGACGGCAAGGACGAGGAGTTCAGCTCCGACCTGCGCCGCATCCTGGGTGCGGCGGAGAAG
>JBDGYO010000033.1:0-13642 GCA_039584015.1 Gemmatimonadota bacterium
GTGAGGGCCTGTACGATGATGTCCGGATTCGTTGGACACCCGGGGATACGCACGTCTACATCGACCACCTCATCCAGCGCGTAAACCCTGTCGAGCAGAGGTGGGATGTTGTCGCCGGGCGTGTCGCCAGCTTCCGTGGTCTTCGAATCCCTGTAGACCTTGTCGTACAGGGCCTCGAGTGGGAACATGTTTGCCAAGGCCGGAATGCCCCCATAGCATGCGCACGAACCTAGGGCAATGAGGGTCTTGCACTTCTTCCTCATCTCCTCGGCAACGTGCTTCTCCTTCTCGTTTCTTATTCCGCCAGAGATGATTCCGACATCCGCCTCGGGGATCTCGAGCTCCTCCCTCTCTCCTGTCTGTCCGAAGTACTTGTGGTCCATTAACACGGGCATGTGGACGAACTGGAGCTGGGGCAGCAGGTCCAGCAGCGGTTCGCCTATGTCGAGGATCGCGACCTCACACCCTCCGCAGATGTTTAACCACTCCTCCGCCACTTTGACAGCCATGCTCATCCCCCCCTTTCAGGCCGCCTTCATGTCATCCTGGGCGGCTCTCGGTATTCTTCGGAAGTAGACTCTCGACTTTGTTCAACAGCACCTGTGGCTCAACTGGCTTCTCCATGTACTCGGTTACGGGTAGGAATTCCGGGTGAATTGGATCGCCGGGAAAATCGAACCCCGTCTGTTCGGGCATCGATGTGATCATGATGATCGGAATGTCCTTGTATCGGGTGTCCTTCTTCATCTTCCGAGCGAGGATGAAGCCTTCGGCTCCCTTCCCCATCATGATGTCCAGGATGACGAGATGGGGGAGTTCCTCCTCCAGGCGAGCTATCCCTTCAGCTGGGCTGTGAGCGTATCTCACGTCATACTGTTTCGTTTCGAGAATCGTCTTGATGATCTCGACGAAGTCTGGATCGTCATCGATGATGAGGATGCGCGGCGCGGTCATGTGTCCTTCCCGGGTAGCGTTAGCGTCACAGTGGTTCCAGTCCCCAGGGTACTCTCGAGGTCGACGGTACCGCCGCACTTGTCCACCACCCGCTCGACGATCGCGAGACCCAGCCCGGTGCCTTCGTATAAGTGCGGTGTCACGTTGTCGCCCCGGTAGAACTCCTTGAAGCAGTGGGGGAGGTTGTCCCCTGGAATGCCGATGCCCGTATCTGACACCGAGAGAACGATCGTGGAGCCCTCGCTCCTCAACGTCACCTCGACGGTCCCCGTCTCGGTGTAGTGCACTGCGTTGCTGAGGAGATTGGATACTGCGTGCTCGAGATCCCTGGCCGTGGCATGGACGTGTGCTGCGTCGGCCTCGGCGTTGAGGGTCAATCGGATGCCCTTCTTCTGTGCCAAGTGGGAGAACTGGCTGATGCAGCGGGCCGTGAGTTCGCCCAAGTCGACTGATCCCGGCGCCCTCTGGAGGCGGTCATCGGACACGGCTGCCATGTCGAGAAGGTCGTTGACCGTGGCCAGCAGGAGGCCGCACTTTCTGTCGACCCGTTGGAGAAGGTCTTGCTGCTTGGGCGTGAGCTCTCCCACGATCCGTCCCGTGATGAGCCGCAGGAAGCTCTGCATGGCCGATACCGGGGCACGCAGTTGGTGGATGACGGTGCGGATGAACTCCGCGCGCCGTCGATCCGCCGCGCGCAGGCTCTCATTCGCTGCCTCGAGTTCCTTCGTGGCAGTCTTGACCTGACCCTCGAGCTGTCGGTTCCAACGGGTGTGCTCGTCCGCCGCATGCTTCAGCTTAGTGTTCATCGCGTTGAATGCGGCGCACAGTCGGCCGAGCTCGTCGTTGGCAGCAACAGTGACCTCGATACCCAAGTCGCCTTCGGCAACCCGCTGGGTACCGACGAGCAGCCGCTGCACGGGTCGGCGCACGAAGCGCCTCAGCACAAGTGCCACCGCCAGCCACGCGGCGAGGATCGCCAGCGCCCCCGATATGATGGCCACCCGACGGACCCGTTGGATGCTCCGGTCCACCCCCTCCAATGAGAACACCGCGTCCAGGACACCGAGGACTTCCTGGGAGCTGTCGTGGCAGGTATAGCAGGCGGGGGCGTTGTAGATGGGAGTGATGATCGCGAGTCGGCGACCTCCGTCAGTGCCATGGAAGATGCGGCCGCGTTCGAGTGGTGGCGGCAGCACTTGAGGCGCGCCATCGGCGTGGCACTTGATGCACATCTCGTTGGTCATGTCGACGCTGTCATTGATCTCGGACCGTTGGGTCGAGAGGACGATCGTGCCGTCCTTGTCGAACAGGCGGATCTTCTCGAGCTCCTCCTCCTGTGTGTACGCGTCGAAGATGTCGAGGATGGCGTTCCTTTCCTGCGCCAACATCTCAGGGCGAATGCTGCGCGCGGCTATGTCGCTCATCCGGCCCGTGTGCAGGATGGCGTGCCGCAAGAGCTGTGACTCTTGTGTCGTCGCGGTGAAGCCGAGCAGCAGCGCGATGCAGGCCGACAGGATGCCGCCGACAACGACCATGATCTTGAACAGCAGCGAGTGCCACACGCGTCATCACCCTCGGCGTCAGCCCTCGTCCACGACAACCTCGGTGACGATGCGGCGCGTGTAGAGCAGTACCTGTCCCGACTCGGGCCAGAGCCGCACCTCGAAGCCATTCTCGGCGTATTCCTTCTCCTGGTCCCTCGCCGCCTGCTCTGTCTCGTACTCCCGGCCGTCCCAGAGGTACTTCTTGTCGTCGAAGATCTGTACTTGAGCTGGCATGTCTCAACGTCCCGTGTCTGTTGCGCTCTACGCAATCGTTGGAGATTCACACTTTGTAAGGGCTCGGACCTAGGGTGTGGATCTCCTCGCTCATTTCCCGTACCATCTGGGCGAACCGGGGGGCTTCCGAAGCCGACACCCACTCCAATCGGAAGCGCTCGGGTTCGACGCCAAAATCCTCGAGCATCAACTCGATGGCCTCCTTGCGGTTCTCTGCCCGCAGATTGCCCTCGAGGTAGTGGCAATCACCGTGATGACAGCCGCAGATGAGAACGCCGTCCGCGCCCTTCGTGAGGGCGTCGATCACGAGGTTCGGATGCACCATGCCGGAACACATCACCCGGATAACTCGCGTAGTCGGCGGATATTGCAGCCGGGAGACGCCGGCGAGGTCGGCCCCAGCGTAGGAGCACCAGTTGCAGCAGAACGCGATGATCAGCGGCTCGAAGTTGTCGCTTGTCGGGTCAGTCACGGTCCTTTATCACGCTTCCTGCAACGCGGCATTGACCATGGCGCCCAACTGATCGAGCCGGAAGTTGCGGATGAAGATGCCCTTCTTCGGGCAGGTTGCCTGGCAGACGCCACAGCCCTTGCACAAGGCGGCATCCCGTTCGACCGCCTTCTTGATGCTGCCCCGGTACATGTATTCGATCAGCGTGAGCGCGTTGTACGGGCAAGGATCGATGCAGTACGCGCACCCGTCGCAGTTTGCATCCACGATCTCCGAGATCGTTGCGTCAGGCTCGATCGTTTCCTTGGAGAGAATCGTGGCCGCTCGGGCGGCAGCGGCCTGGGCCTGAGCGATGCTCTCTTGCACGGTCTTGGGAGAGTGCGCCAGCCCGCACAGGAAGATTCCATCGGTCGCGAAGTCGACCGGCCGGAGTTTCATGTGTGCCTCGAGGAAGAAGCGGTCCTGGTTGAGGGGGATCTTGAACAGCTTGCCCACATCTTCCGTATCACCGCGCGGTACGATGGCGGGGGCCAGTACCAAGAGATCGCAGTCTATACGCAGTGGAATGTCGAGCATTGGGTCGACGGTCGACACCTGGAGGCCACCGTCTGCGGCCGATATTTCGGGCTTGCGGTCCTCATCATACCTGATGAAGTGCACCCCTATCTCCCGCGCCTGCGTGTAGTACTCTTCGAGCAGGCCGTATGTCCGGATGTCGCGGTACAGGACGTGAACGGCGACATCCGGGCACATCCTCTTGAGAAGGATGGCGTTCTTCACTGCCTGGGAGCAACAGATACGGCTGCAGTATGGTCGTGTCTCCTCTCGCGAGCCGACGCATTGGATCATCACGACTGACTCGAGGCCGCGAAGCGACGCGCCATTGTCGGCGATCAGCTCCTCCAGCTGACGCTGCGTGAGCACACGAGGGTCGGTGCCATAGAGGTACTCCGTCGGCTGGTACTCGGTCGCTCCAGTTGCCACGATGGCAACGCCGTGCGCCACCTCCTGCTCGGTGCCGTTTCGGCGAATGGTGGAGGTGAGATTGCCCACAGATCCCTGGACCAGGGACAGCGTGCTCTCGAGATGGAGGTCGATGAGGGGGTGGGACGTGACCCTCTCAATGGTCTCGGTCAGCGTCTCTCGAGGGTTGTCGCCGTTGAAGAGGCTGTGTATGTGCCTGAAGTTCCCGCCCAGCTCCTGCTCCTTCTCCACGAGATGCACTCGGAATCCCTGGTCGGCCAGGCCAAGGGCGGCCGTCATCCCCGCCATGCCGCCACCCACCACGAGCGCCTGGTTGGTCACCTTCAGACTCCCCTTGGAGAGCGGTTCCAGCAGTCTGACCTTGGCCACTGCCATGCGCACCAGGTCCTTGGACTTCTGCGTCGCCTTGTCAGGCTCGTTCATGTGCACCCAGGTGCACTGATCCCGGATGTTAGCCATCTCGAAGAGGTACTCGTTGAGACCGGCCTCCCTGCAGGTGTTGCGGAACAGTGGTTCGTGGGTCCTCGGGCTGCACGATGCAACCAGCACACGATTGAGGTCGTGCTCCACGATTATCCGCTTGATCTGCGCCTGCGTGTCGGTCGAGCAGGTGTAGAGGTTGTCTTCGGCATAGACGACGTCGGGCAAAGTCCTCGCGTACTCGACCACCTGGGGCACGTCCGCAACGCCTCCGATATTCCTGCCGCAGTGGCACACGAACACGCCAATGCGGGGTTCCTGTCCCGCCACGTCCTTTTCAGGCGGATATTCCTTCTGCCGGATGAGGGATCCTCGTTCCTCGGCCAGCAGTGCCATCGCTCTGGAGGCGCTGGCAGATGCCTCCATCACCGTCTCGGGAATGTCTTTGGGGCCGGTAAAGGGGCCGCAGGCGTAGATGCCGGGCTGTGAGGTCTCGACTGGTGCGAGGGTCTGTGTCGTGGCGAACCCATGCTGGTCCAGCGTGATCCCGAACGTCCCCGCTAGGTGCTGCACCTCCGCGGGAGGTCTGAGGCCGGTCGAAAGGACCACCATGTTGAACTCTTCGGCGACGCGTTCTCCCTCGGCTGTCTGGTAATCGATGCGGAGGTCGCTCGTGGCGGCCACCTCCTTGATGGAGGATGGCATGCACCGGACATACCTGACGCCCAGTTCCTTGGCCCGGTTGTAGTACGCGTCGAACCCCTTGCCATGAGCGCGGAGGTCGATGAAGAAGATCGTGCAATCGAGGTCCGGCTCGTGCTCCTTGGCGATAATGGCTTCCTTCGTCGCGTACATGCAGCACACTGAGGAGCAGTAGTTTCTGGTCACCTCTCGGGACCCGACACACTGGATCCAGGCGATCTTCTTGGGGTGTTGCTGGTCCGATGGCCTGAGCACGTTGCCGAGATAGGGACCACTCGCGGACAGGATGCGTTCGAATTGGAGACTCGAAATGACGTTCGGATACCTACCGTAGCCGAGTTCCTTCTTGAGATCAGGATCGAATTGTTCGAACCCTGGTGCCAGGACCGCTGCGCCAACCTCGAGATCCTCGATTTCGTCCTCTTGCGCGAAATCGATGGCGCTCGCTTCGCAGAATGCCTCACAGGACCTGCAGACGCCTCGGAGGAAGTGCATGCAGGTATCGCGGTCGATCGTGGCGACCTTGGGTATCGCTTGTGCAAACGGGATGTGGATGGACGAGCGCTGAGTCAGCCCCTCGTCATGGTCGGCAGTGATCGGTCGGGGCGTGTGCGCGGTGACCTTGGAGAGATCGACGACGTCCACGGGGCAGACCACCTGGCATGCGCCACATGCAATGCAGATCGGCGAGTGCCTGTCATACGGAGTGGTGATTCTGCGAGTCGCACCGCGGTTCACGAAATTGACCGCGCCGACCCCCATCCTCTCCTGGCATACCCTGACGCACAGTCCACACAGGATGCAGTCCTCGTTTCGTTTCGCGAAGCGGGTTTCCTCGACACCGAGTTCCTCCGCAAGCCGTCGCACGGCCAGTGCCTCGGGACTGCGGGCCAACAGCAACTCCAGCATGATACGGCGGGTCCGCAGGACCCGCTCGGTGTCGGTTCGGACCACCAGTCCTTGCTGGGCTGGGTAGACGCAGGATGCCTCGATCTTCGCGCCGCCGGGTGTCTCGATCTCCACGAGGCAGACGCGGCAGGCTCCGTACGGTGCTAGGGACCTGTGATGGCAGAGCGTGGGGATCCTGATGCCAGCTCTCTCCGCCGCCGGGAGGACCGTGGAACCCTCCTCTACGTCAACGTCTATGCCGTCAATGGTCAGTCTCACCATCTCATCCACCGTGTGCTGAGGAATGTCGCAACTCCGTAGATTGCGGGTGTGTCGGCACGGTTCGTGTCATGATCCCACATCGTTGGTGTCAAACTGATAGACCGAGTCATCGACTCTGTGTTCGTATCGCAGCCCGAGCTCCGGTCTCCCAGCCATGATCGTGCGTATGGTCTCTGCCACGTCGCCCAGTGGCTTGCGGTCAGGGTGGCTGTGCTGGAACGAAGCCTTGACTGTGGTTCCCTTACTTGGCTCAGACATGAGCTGGAAGCTCCCCCCGCTCTCCGCCGCAGCTTGGGCGAGGAGTGGAAGGCCCAGGCCGACGCGGCGCGTCGTACGCGTAGTGAAGAACGGGTCGAGGGCTCGTGTCCTGGTCTCCGCGTCCATACCCTTGCCGTCGTCCGTGATCTCGATCGTGAGCAGATCCCGCTGCGTGTCTTCGGCGATAAGAACCACGATCTGCCTTGCAGATCCAGAAATGGAGTTTTCCATTATGTCCAGAATGTGAAGAGCAAGATCCTCCATTCAGTGACTCACTATCCGGCGACCATCCGCGTCTTTCAGCGCCTTTGCGATTTCCTCGACGGTGGCCGCCTCGAGCAAGAAGCGCGTGACACTGCTGCCGATGTCCTTCAGCGAATGGGCATCTGAGAAGCGGACCACCGGTTTGTCATCCCAAGTGTTGAGAGACACCGTGGGCGACACCTCGACGGCGTCGAGCTGGAGCCCATCGGGGATGAAGCCAAGCTGTCCTACCAGACCGAATCGCTCACGGTCTATGTGGGCGGCTATCGCCAACCCTCCGTGGTCATGGATCGCATTCACGGTCTCTTCGAGCGTGAGGCTTGTAGCTCCGATCAGCAGCCTCGCGGTGGTCCGAAGCTCGTTATCGGAGTCGTCGACGATCGTCTGTGGTCCGAAGAGGTCCGCGTCGTTCTCTCCGGCCAGCCGGTCGTATACCAGATCCTGGACGTGGAGCAACTGATCTTCGTCCTGGAACAGCCCGAGAATGTGAACTTCCTCCCGAGAGGTGATCTCCATTCCGGGTATGATCGGAAGGCTCTCCCGCTCCCCGGCCTTGATGACGGCGTGGACATTCTCCGCAGAGTTGTGATCGCAGATCCCGATCATATCGAGTCCTGCTTGCTTTGCCTCCTCAACGATGGCGGTGGGCACCATCTCGGGCTCGGCGCACGGCGAGAGGCACGTGTGCAGGTGCAGATCGGCACGTAGCTCCTTCATGGGGTGCTCGCTTGCCGGACAGGGCCTCTCCCTGCCAGGCCGGTGATGCCCAGGTTGTACAGCTTGCCGATAAGCTCGAAGGCTGGCAGCGCCGAAACCATTACGGGGACACCCTCGACGTCCGCTGCTACGACGGTCTGTTCCTCTGGCTCCCTACCGTTTACCAGAATGACGCCGGCGAGTTCTTTCATGCTTGCCACCGCAACGATGTTCTGGTGGATCTGGAGGGTGACCCAGAGGTATCCCTTCCGGCCGTTTGCGATGACGTCACTCATCAGGTCACTGGCGTATCCGCCGGTTACTTCCGTGGCCAATTGTCCTTTGGCGGTACGGACGGTCAAGTCGAGCGTCTCAACGACTTCAGCCAGCTTCACCTGCGTCTCCAGTCAGGATGGAAATCTTGAGATGCGTCCCTTCGCCCGGTGCTGAGGCGATCTCCATGTCGTCCGCGCATCGTTGGATGTTGTTGAGGCCCATACCCGCGCCAAAACCCAACTCTCTGACCCACTCGGGGGCGGTGGAATACCCGGGCTCCAGAGCCTTCTCGATGTCGGCAATGCCTGGCCCGGAATCGTTGACTTGCACGACAACGTGGTCAGGGTGCAGCCTGGCCAGGATCTTCCCGCCCTCGGTGAAGACGATGAGGTTCATCTCCGCTTCGTAGGTGGCAATCGCCACACGGCGCACCGTGGTGGGAGCCAAGCCCAGACGCATCAGCGTGCGTTTCAGGCGGCTCGCGTTCTCTCCTCCACGGGCGAAGTCGCCGCCGCGTACGTCGTACTCGAGGACGAGCTTCGCACGATCTGCCACGATGTCCTCGAACAGATGACTCGCCCGATGGCGATGTATCTCGTCTTCGTAATACTCGATCTCCAGCTTCTTGAGCAGTCCTTTGATGATGTCGCCCTTGGTGATGACCCCGACGAGACTGCCCGTGCGTCGGTCTATGACCGCGAACCGGCCGTAGCCCGATTGCTCGAACTTGCTGACGGCGCTGACGAGGGGCTCATCAGCGTAGAGAGTCTCCACCGCCGTCGTCATTCTGCTCTGGATTGGAGAGTCGTCCCCCTTGTCCGACAGCCACTTGATGAAGTCCTCGAGGCTGATGATTCCGACCAGCTTTTCGTCGTCAACGACAGGCGTGCCGGAGATCTTGTTGATGCGAAAGATCTCCCTCAGTTCGCTCATCGGCGCCCGACCCTGCACAGTGATGACATCTGCCGTCATCACCTGGTTGACCTTCATGTCGTAGACCAGCTCCTGGATCTTGGTGATCCTTGTGTCCTGCACTGTCGTTTCACTCACTGCACTCGGTACAGCCTTGGAACCCGAGTCTGTAGAGACGTCCACAGCTCTCGAACATTGGCAACTCGGTCCGGAGAAGCGGCAGGGTGTGAACGTTTGCCATCGTGACTGTTGCGTCGCCGGGTCGCTTGCCGCGGACGAAGCAGATGGCCACGATCTCTGCGATCTCGGCGGTGCGGATCACTTGTTCGTTCGTCAGTCCCGTCAGGAGTAGTGAGCCCGACTTCGCGTACGCTAGAACGTCGCTCATCAGGTCGGCGCCGCAGCACATGGTGATGACGCGCGACAGTTGACCGGCCCCGGTGATTACCTCGGCCTCGAGGACGTCGACCGCATGCTGCAGTGTCAGGTTCTTCACGGCAACGGGTGGTTCAGGTTCAACGCTCATCGATTCCCTCTGCTCTGTGCTCCTTGGCCTCTTGGTCGCATCTCACGCAGCGCTTGGCCTCTGTCACGGCCATGGCCGGGGTCAAGCCCTGCTGTACTTCCCTGAAGTTTCCGACCCTCTCGTCTGGTGATAGTTCGGGCATCGCGGGCTTGTGTAGCGCCAGGATCTCCTCTTCGCCGAGCTCCGTGACCTCGACGTCGAGTGCCGGGCGCGTGACATCGTACTGCCTCTTGACTGGCAGGCCCTGGATGTGGTTGTGAATCATGCGACTCACGATCTTCCCGTGAGCCATCGCCTGAACGACGGTGCTCGGTCCGGTGACGACGTCCCCACCGGCAAAGACACCCTCATCTGCGGTCTGGAAGGTCTCGGGGTCGACGTCGATGGTGCCCCAGCGGGACAGCGTCAATCCACTGTGCGGTGCCAGCCGGTCCAGGTCCGGCTGCTGACCGATGGCCGGAATCAACGTGTCGATTTCGAGCGTGAACTCCGAGCCCTCGATGGGAACTGGCCTTCTTCTGCCGCTCGCGTCGATGTCGCCCAGCTTCATCTTGATGCAGTCGATGGCCGTGAGGCGCCCGTTGTCGGACACCACCTTGATGGGTGCCACGAGGAGTTGGAGATCGATCCCCTCCCGGAGGACCTCCTCGATCTCCTCCTTGGCCGCGGGCATCTCGCCGCGCGTGCGCCGGTAGAGGATCCTGACGTCCTTGCCCATGCGCTTGGCGACGCGGGCCGCGTCGACCGCTGCGTCGCCGCCACCGATCACTGCGACCCTGTCGCCGATCTCCACATCACGAGCCAGGTTGACGGCACGGAGGAAGTCGACTGCGTCGATGACATGCGGATGGTCTTCGCCCGGCACGTTGAGCTTCAGCCCCCTATGGGCACCTGTGGCAATGAACACTGCCTGGAATTGCTGCTTGAGATCGGAGAGCTGGACGTCCTTACCGACGGTCGTATTGGTGCGGATCTGTACGCCTAGCTTCCTGATAGTCTCGATCTCGGAGTCCAAGATGTCCTTGGGCAGGCGATAGTCCGGGATGCCGGTCGCCAGCATGCCTCCCGCCACCGGCAGGGACTCGAATATGGTGACGCGATACCCTTCGTGGGCGAGGTAATAGGCGCAGGTGAGACCCCCGGGGCCGGCTCCGACGATGGCAACTTGTTCCGGCCGCGCCGCCTTGGGCTTGGCCGTGCTCTCGAGCCCCTTCTCGCGTGCGTAGTCAGCGAGGAACCGCTTGAGCGCCCGGATCGAGATGGGCTCGCCCTCTCCTTCACCGGACCGGCACTTTGCCTCGCAAGGAGCGGTGCAGACCCGGCCGCAGATGCTGGGGAGCGGGTTCTCTCTCCTCACGATCTCAACCGCTTCCTCGAACCGCTCCTGGGCGATCAGTCCGATGTAGCAAGGCACGTCCTGGCCGAGCGGGCAGGTGTGCTGGCAGGGAGAGGAGATGATGGCCTTGCACGCTGCCGCCGCACACCGCTTCTGCTTGATGTGAGACTCGTATTCGTCTCGGAAGTAGCGTATGGTGCTGAGAACGGGGTTCGGCGCGGTCTTGCCCAATCCACAGAGAGAGCCGTCCATCACGGCCTGCGACAGCTCCTCCAGTAACTCGACATCCCCCTCGCGGCCTTTGCCAGCACAGACGTTCTCGAGGATGCCGTACATGACCTCAAGGCCTTCACGGCAGGCGGTGCACTTGCCACATGACTCGTCCCTGAGGAAGTCGACGAAGTACCTCGCCACGTCGACCATGCAGGTGTCCTCGTCCATCACAATGAGCCCACCCGAGCCCATGATCGAGCCAACCTCGGCGAGCTTCTCGTAGTCGACCGGCAGGTCCAGGAGTGATGCCGGGATGCATCCACCAGACGGGCCCCCCGTCTGGACAGCCTTGAATCGTCTGTCGTTCTCTATCCCGCCACCGATGTCGTAGACGATCTCTTGCAGGGTGATGCCCATGGGCACCTCGACCAACCCGGTGTTCTTGACCTTCCCGACAACGGAAAACACCTTGGTGCCCTTGCTGGTGTCGGTCCCGATGCTGGAAAACCAGCTGCCTCCCCGTAGTACGATCTCCGGGACGTTGGCCCAGGTCTCCACGTTATTGATGTTGGTGGGCTCACCCCACACTCCTGACTCCACTGGGAACGGGGGGCGCACCGTCGGTTCCGGCGGTCTGCCTTCCAGGGACGCGATCAGTGATGTTTCCTCCCCGCAGACGAAAGCACCGGCTCCTCGGTGGATCGAGATACCGAAGTGGAAGCCGGTGCCTAGGACATCGTCCCCCAGAAGGCCATACTCTTCGGCCTGCTCGATGGCCCTGATGAGCCGCTCGCGGGCAAGCGGATACTCGTTCCGGATGTAGACGTGACCGTGGGAGGCACCGATGGCGAGGGCGCCGATGGTCATCCCTTCGAGAACGGAGTGGGGGTCTGACTCAATGATGCTACGATCCATGAACGCGCCCGGGTCGCCTTCGTCGGCGTTGCAGACGACGTGCTTGCGCTCCCCCACCGCTGCACGTGCCAGCTCCCACTTCCTACCTGTAGGAAATCCGGCACCGCCACGTCCCCTCAGTCCCGAGAGCGTCACTTGCTCGATGATGTCCTCTGGTGTCATCCCGGTAAGCGCCTTGGCAAGTGCAGCGTATCCATCCCGTGCGATGTACTCATCGATCCGCTCAGGATCGATCATCCCCCGGTTGCGCAGTGCGATCAGCCGCTGCTTGCTGAAGAACCCGATGTCGCACATCCTGGGTACGGGGAGTTCCTCTCCAGGCGGTGTGAACATCAGGCGCTCGACAGGTCTGCCCTTGAGGAAGTGTTCCTCCACGAGGTGCGAGACATCGTCTTCCGTCAGGAACTGATAGAAGATCTCGTCGGGCTTTACGACCATGACGGGTCCCTGTGCACAGAACCCGTTACATCCCGTCAATACGACGCCGACCTCATCCTGCAGCTTGTGCTTCCGCAATTCCTGCCCGAGCACCTCGCCGATTCTGAAGGATTTGTTCGAGACGCATCCGGTCCCGGCGCAGAGCATGAGGTGCATCCGATACGGTTTCATCGAAGCGCGTTCCTCGTCTCAGATCCGTAGCCCAGTTCCTCAGCCGACGCGTTCACTGCCGACGGCTAGGGCATACTCCTCCACCACGGCGCCCGACAAAGCGTGTTGCTGGAAGATCCTTTCAGTCTTGACCTGATCCAGGTCGACATACTTGACGGGCGCTTCTCCCTTGAGCTCCACGGTCATCATGGGCTCGCGACTACAGAGACCGGCGCAGCCCGAGGTCGTGAGGATGATGTCCTTGACCTCCCTGGCCTCCACCAGGCTCATGAGAGCACTCATGATCTTCCGGGCACCGGCCGCGATCCCGCACGTACCCATGTGCACGGTGATCTTTACTCTCGCCTGTCCCTCTCGGAGACTCATGGTAGAGGTCATCCGCTCTTTGATCTTCTCCAGATCCTGCGGCTTGATCTTCGGCACGGGTGGTTCTCCCTCACTCGGCGTACTTGGTGGTCAGCGTGGCTGCCTCAGGCGGCGTCAGGTTGCCGTAGAGATCCTCACCGACAGTGACGACAGGTGAGAGCCCACAGCAACCCAGGCAGCGGACGGTCTCCAGGCTGAACCTCATGTCCCCGGTGGTTGAGCCGACGCTGATACCGAGGTCGCGCTCGAGACGAGATACGATCCGTGAAGCACCTTTCACGTGGCAGGCCGTTCCAAGACATACTGTGACGGTGTACTTGCCGCGCGGCGTGAGGCTGAACGCCTTGTAGAAGGTCGCGATGCGCAAGATGTGCTCGAGCGGGACTGCTTTGATAGCGGAGATCCTCATCAGGACCTCCGGGGGGAGCCAGTTGAGTTCCGCGCTGACATCCTGAAGGATCGGCACAACCACCTCGGCGCCCCCATCGTACCTGGCGGCAATTCTCTCGACGAGTCCGTTCGTCTCCTCATCGATGTCGGGTGTCGGGATCACCGCCGGCTGCGGATAGACCACGTTCCTGGTCAGACAGTGCTGGACGCACTCGGCACATCCGGTGCACTTGTCCGGGTCGATCGAGCGAGCCTTACGCCGGACCCGCACCTTGAAGTTGCCCGCCTCCCCCTCGACGGATTCGATCTCGGAGTAAGTCAGCTTCTCGATGTTGAGGTGCCCACCGCAGTCCACCATACGGGGGGCGAGGGTGCACATTGCGCAGTCGTTGGTCGGGAAGGTCTTGTCGAGCTGCGCCATC
>JBDGYO010000319.1:0-4411 GCA_039584015.1 Gemmatimonadota bacterium
TATTCTATAACTATCAGGTGTGTTAATAAAATCATTTCTAGAAGCACCTACGTAATCAAAATTATAAACAATTCCTGCTGTATTGTTAAAATTTCTTACATAAAGATTACTTGTAGTTAAATCTAATACAGGTGTTTTATAATCTACTGATAATCCTTGATAATTCCATATGTCAAAATCATCTCTATCTTTTTTATCGATATTAATCAAAGTAGTATCTAAAGTATTTCCTACATTAAACATTAATCTTAAAGCTTGATAAATGTTAGACGATATACCTAGTTTAAAATTTATATCTGGATTAGAAACATTTAACTTATTTTGAATAAAAGGTATTCCTACCCAATCTGATACACCATCCGCTCCAGGAGCTTGTTGTTGAGCTGCACCTGCTGGGCCATCGTAGAAAAATGCTCTTACATTGGTTCTGTTAAAACTTACTGCAGGGTCTACTACTCCATCTGGGTTATCATCAGATATTACATTAATCAAATTAACGGGGGTGTTATTTTGGTTTATAAAAAATCTAGCATTATTAATTAAAACGTTTACTGCAGCTGCAGCACTTTCAGCTTGAATCCAATTGCTTTCAATAACAAATTTATTTGTTGCGTTTTGAGATGCTATAAATTTAACTTGTTCTGTACTTGATACTGTACGAGTTTGAGTTGGGGTACGAGTAGCTGTATTAGTAGGAGTTTGAGTTGAGGTATTTGTTGGGGTCTGAGTAGATGTTCTAGTATTGGTAGGTGTTTGTGTTCTTGTTGCAAATTGTGTTGATGTTCTGGTGTTAGTAGCTGTTCTTGTTGGTGTTCTAGTTTGAGTAGGGGTAGCTGAATGATTAATTGTAGGGGTATAAGTTACAGTGTAAGTGGGTGTTGGGGTTGGAGAACTCGTTCTAGTAATATTTTTAGTAGCTGTTGGGGTAGGTGTAAAAGGGCTATCATAACCTACCCCGTTTACATT
Organism: Gemmatimonadota bacterium; assembly: GCA_039584015.1. Taxonomy (GTDB): domain Bacteria; phylum Gemmatimonadota; class Gemmatimonadetes; order Gemmatimonadales; family GWC2-71-9; genus WVYX01. The sequence goes on from JBDGYO010000319.1 coordinate 967, forward strand.
AAAATTATATAGATAGAAAGCTGAATGATTAACTCCTGTTGAATAAGATAGTCCTATTTGAACTTGACCGTTTTCAGGTTTAATCAAATCTAAATGATTTTCTTCATGAACAAGAATAAATTTACCAGCTGAATTTTTTAAGTAAACATATACTGTCCGTCCATAATCAGATAGCCTTATTTTAAATGATTGTCTTATTGGAAATAAACCAGTCTGTGTTTTAGTAGTAGTCTTAGAAACACTGTTAGTTAAAGTAAACGTTGGTGAATGCGTTCTAGTAGGTGTTTTAGTTGCTGTAACACAAACTGTTTTAGTTTGTGTAAATGTTGGTGATTGAGTTTTAGTTCTAGAAATCGTACTTGTTCTAGTTGAAGTTATTGTAGATGTTCTAGTAGGTGTCGACGTAGCAGTAGCAGTAGTATTATTAGTATTAGTAAAAGTTTTAGTTGGAGTTTGGGTAGATGTTCTAGACGGTGTAGGGGTAGCTATTGGATAAGAATCACCGTACGTTTCATAAATTTTTACCCCTAACGATGTTACATCTTCACTACTACTAATATAACTATAATTATTTACTGAACCGTGTCGTAAAGTAATCGAATTAGGATGAGCTACAGAGTCACCATCTATATCAGGACCTAAAGGTAAAGCAAAAGAACCTGCAATGTCAAAACCTACACCGAAAACTGAATCAGGTATACCAGAAAATATATCAGTACCATTAAACTCAACTAACCCATCTGTAGGAGCAAACCCTAAACCAGGACCGGGGCTTCCTACGTCATTATTTTGACAAGCATTTATAAAGTAAACACTAAACCCTTCTCCTCCATTTACTGAAGAACCAAATAAAGAAAATTCACCAGATATAACTATATCTTTTCTGATATCTAATATATCCTCTAATAAAAGGTTATTTGTTTTTACATTTGTTATCGGTGATGCTGGCATTATATATATTTACTGTTACTCTCCTAATTTCAAAACACCTTCTGATTTAATCCAAGATGAATTTTGCGTACCTTCTAAATGATTATATTTTATGTACGACCCTGTAAGAGGGTTTGTATAATTTTCATCTCTAATTTGTGCATTTTGAAAGAATACTTCATTGATATCATTAGTAAACACACCATCTACAAACTTATAAGTTTGATACCAAAATGCCATACAATCAGATAAATCTGTAGTTTTTACTACATAACCGTAAACATTAGTTTCGGGATCATAAGTTAAAACAGGTTTATCTGCTTCACAAAAATTGTAAATACTCTGTTCAGTGTTTCCGTTATATTCTAAAATAGGGTCGTGTGTAGATCTAAAGCTATATTGTATTAAACTACCAAATAAATTATTAGTGCTATGAGGAAATATACGTTTAAGAGATAAACTGTTTAACTCCATTTTGTATATAGTTGGATAAAATGTCTTATAATTTGTAGCTGACATTGCTCCGAGCAATGTACTTCTATAAAGTAATAAGGTATTTGAATTTTCATGAAAGAAAAAGTTACCAAATTTTTCTAATTTATTTTCACCCTGAGTTGTTCTAGTTATATAATTAGTTTGATTATTGAATGATATAACTTTACCTGTACTATAATCATAATCTATCTTTTCAACAACCATATAGTTTGAAGTTTCAACAACAGCTACATCAAATACAATATCAAATTTTATTATATCATTATTAAGTTCATCATATATATCTGGTAAAGATTTATATTTTACAAAAATAGCACTTAATGAAGCTGATAATGGAGAAACATAATTGTTTATATCTCTTGAAAATGAATTTGCTGATAAAGTATATTTTTTATCATAAATTGACGATCTGGTGTTTTGTTCTTCTGTTACATATGATGTAGATAAACTATCTATTGTAGAAGAATAATAAGGTATATTATAAGGATTGGCTACAGCGTTATAAACCTCAAAAGGATTTCCATCAGCATATAAAAAGTTACCACAATCAACAACAGAACTTAACTCTTTAAGAAATGTTGCAGTTCTTTTAAAGTTAGGTCTAACGCCGTTAATATCAGACCCTCCATCTAATAATACGTTATAGTATAAGTTTTGATCATTCTCACTCCACGTCGGGGTATCTGAAGAAGGTGTACTGGGTAGAATTACTCCATCATAAGTAGTATAAAATACACCGTCAAATGTATTTCCTTTTCTATATACATCACCTGTGCTATAACACCATGGCATATCAAATACACCAAAAGTAAACTTACTTAAAGTATCGTCAGTAAAAGAAGAACTTAACATTGTCACATCACTGACAATAAACTCTTGACCAGTTATGATACCAATGATAATTGCATTATCATCATTATAATTAAAAGATGTACCTTCGTATTGAAATAAACCATTACTAAAAAATAAACATCTTTGTGTAATTGATTGGGTTGATGAAACGTAATTTGTAAACAACTTTGGAGTAGATTGTTTGTACAATCCATAACTATTACCAAATACGTCTGACGTATCAAATACCAAGTCGTTTTGGGTAACTGCTAACTTACCTTGTCTTTCATCGATAGGAAATAATGCTTTATTTTTAATATTATAAACATCATCATTAGCCCAAATATTGTTATTATTACCTTTAAAGAAATCTACTCTATCATACTGTCTAGAAACCCCTGAAGAATATATTTTATTTTTTTCTTCTTTGTTTTCATAACCATGATAATTTAAATACTCAGATCTATCGTTTATATATCCAAAAGCTGCTCCATTACTTATATCGTAGTTAACTATATATGCATTTTCGTTTATAGTAAACACGTTAGATGATTTAGAGTAAATAGAATTACCGTACGTGCCTATATACTTGTCAGGGTCTGGAAAATAGTAAATTGAATTAGCTGATAAAGATTCAGTATTTACATTATATGCATATGAAAAAGTATTGTAAATTAAGACGCCTTGATTATTAGGGGTATAAAAACCTCCTATATCTTTAGCAGTTACTAAGAAAGCAGTGTTAGGGGTAGTTGCAGTACTAACATTATTTCTGTTTAAAAAGTTTTGAGATTTATTTTTTGCTTCTAAAAATTTACCAGATAAAATTGTAGATGTACTATCTCCAGTAGAAAGGTAGTACCAGTCAGTACCGAAGAATTTTTCAAATAAGTACCAGTCAGTACCGAAGAATTTTTCAAATAACTGTTTTTTATTTACTAAATTTAAATCATTTGTATTACCATTGTTAAATTGATTAATAAAATCTTTATTTTTAAGGTAATTGGTATCTACAGAAGTAATTGATATTGGAAATGAAAGATTTGATATAAAATCTTCTAAAACATAATTATACCCTGATAGAAGTCTTACAATTGAATTATCATAATTCAAAAACAAATCAGGGTCAAAAGGATTGGTGTTACTATTCCATTGATCCTTTCTTACCTGCCCGCCGTATTGATAAGCT